>CAIVDX010000308.1 GCA_903904805.1 uncultured Rhodospirillales bacterium | reverse complement strand
CGGCAACCGCGCCACCCTGCGCTATATATGGGCGGAGATATCGAGGACCATGATGCGCGCAACAACACGAGCCCTGCTGATTGCACTGGGCCTGCTGTCGCCCCTTCCCGCCCAGGCGCAAGGGGTGATCATTTTCGCCGCCGCCAGCCTGACAGACGCGCTCGGCGAGATCGGCCATCTCTGGGTGCAGGCCGGCCACGCAGCCCCGCGCTTGTCCTTCGCGGCCAGTTCCACCCTGGCGCGGCAGATCGAATCCGGCGCGCCGGCATCGATCTTTGCCTCCGCCGATGAGCAATGGGCCGATTATCTTGAGAAGAAGGACCTGCTGGCCGCCGGGACACGCCGCGACCTGCTGGCCAACGACATGGTGGTGATCGCACCCGCCGGCCATGCAAGTCCGGTCAGCATCAACGCGGGCACCGACTGGTCTGCACTCCTCGGGGCGACAGGACGCATCGCCACCGGCGACCCCGCCCATGTGCCGGTCGGCCTCTACGCCAAACAATCGCTCACCAAACTCGGCGCCTGGGACAGTCTGAAAGACCGCATCGCCGGCGCCGAGGACGTCCGCGGGGCGCTGCTGCTGGTCGCACGCGGTGAGGCGCCGGTCGGCATCGTCTATGCAACCGACGCCGCGGTCAGCAAGGATGTGGCCGTGATCGGCACCTTCCCACCCGACAGCCACGACCCCATCACCTACCCCTTCGCGCTGGTGAAGGCAGGTGACAGCGCCGAGGCCCGCGCCCTGCTTGCCTTCATCGCCGGACCACAGGTGCGCGCCGTGTTCCTCGCCAAGGGATTCCGCACCGAGTGAGCCTCTGGCCTGACGCCTTGTCCGCTGACGATTGGCAGACCATCGGCCTCACCCTGTCGGTCGCGCTGCGCGCCGTGGCCGCTGGCCTGCCGCTGGCCATCCTGACCGCGCTGCTGCTCAGCCGCACCCGCTTCGCCTTCCGCCCGGTGCTCGGCGCCCTCGCCCACCTGCCGATGGTGCTGCCCCCCGTGGTGACAGGCTGGCTGCTTCTTCTGGCCTTCGGTGTTCGGGGACCGATCGGCGCAATGCTGAACCAATGGTTCGGGATCCGCCTGGCCTTCACCACGGCCGGTGCCGCCCTGGCCTGCGCTGTGATGGTGTTTCCGGTGATGGTGCGTGCCATCCGCCTCTCACTTGATGCGGCCGATCCCGGCCTCGAACAGGCCGCGCGCAGCCTCGGCGCCGGCCGGCTCGACCGCTTCGTTTCCATCACCCTGCCGCTTGCAGCACCGGGCATACTGGTCGCCGCAATCGTCGGCTTCGTCACCAGCCTCGGCGAGTTCGGCGCGGTGATCACCTTCGCCGCGTCGATCCCCGGCCAGACACGGACGCTGCCGCTGGCGATCTATGCCGCGCTGCAAAGCCCCGGCGGTGAGGCGCGCGCGGCCACCCTCTCGCTGGTCTCACTCGCCCTCGCGCTGGCCGGCCTGATCGCCGCCGAGGCCGCCGGCCGCTGGCTGAACCGCCTGCTCGGCCGTGTCCCATGAGCCTGTCCGTCACGCTGCGCCAGGACTGGCCAGGCATCCGCATCGCCATCGGCTTCGAGGCCCCCTCGCACGGCATCACCGCGCTGTTCGGCCGCTCCGGGTCTGGCAAGACCACGGTGCTGAACGCCGTGGCCGGTCTGCTGCGCCCCAACAGCTGCCGCATCGCCCTCGACGGCGTGGTGCTGGCCGACAGCGCGCACGGGATCTTCGTCCGTCCCGAACACCGACGCATCGGTGTGGTGTTCCAGGACAGCCGTCTGTTTCCGCATCTGAATGTCGCCGGCAATCTGCGGTACGGCCTGCGTCGCGCGCCAGCTGGCACCATCGGTTTCGACGATGTGGTGGAGTTGCTCGGCCTCGCCACGCTTCTGAAGCGTCGGCCCCACACCCTCTCAGGTGGTGAGCGTCAACGCGTGGCGATCGGCCGCGCCCTGCTTGCCCAGCCGCGCCTGTTGCTGATGGACGAACCGCTGGCGAGCCTTGACCAGGAGCGCCGTGCGGAGATTCTGCCCTATCTCACCAGGCTCAACCATAGCCTGCGCCTGCCGACCCTGTATGTGACGCACGCGCTGGAGGAACTCGGCCGACTGGCCGATCACGTGGTGCTGCTGCGCGAGGGTCATGTGGTGGCCGAAGGCGGCATCGACGCGCTGGCCGCCCGTGCGGACCTGCCGCTCGCCCTGCGCGAGGACGCCGCGGCGGTGGTGATCGCCGAGGTGATCGGGCCGGCGCCAGGTCGCTTCCTCACCCGCGCCCGGGCCGGCGGCGCGGAGCTGCTGATCCGCCCGGTCTCCACACCGCCTGGCGGGCTCGTGCGGCTGCGCATCCCCGCCCGCGAGGTGATCCTCGCCCGCCCCGAGGCGGCGGGTCTGGCGGCGCTGACCAGCGTGCAGAACCTGCTCGCCGGCACCGTGCGGGCGCTGGTGGAGGATGTCGGCCGCCAGGCCGTGCTGGCCGAGATCGATCTGGGCGCCGGTGCGGTCCTGCTCGCCCGCCTCACCCGCGACGCGGTCGCCCGGCTGGGCCTTGCCAGCGGATCGGCGGTGCTGGCGATGGTGAAATCGGTGGCGATCGAACCGCTTGACGAGGGCTGAAAACACCAGTCGCCTTCATTCTTTGTTCAATCTTTCCCTGCAGACTGCCGCTGTCAGCAAAGGGAAGTGGCGATGCAAAATGCAGCGCAGGCGTTTGGCGACATCATTCCGGCTCTGCTGCCCGATCTTGTGCCGCCGCTGATCAACGGCACCGCTCTGCAGGCGCATCTGGTGCATGACGGTCACGGGCTGGAGGATTTGCTGCGCTTCAACGATCGGGCGCCCCAAAGCGTCACAGAAGATGCTGCCCTGAGCTATGACATTTCCATCGCTCTGCATCTGCGCTTCCGTCCTGCACAGGCCGAGGCGATGCAGCGCCAGGCGCTGCGTAACTGTCAGCTGTTCCGCGTGGCCAGCGGCTTCGGCCACATGGGTGAGCGCCCGCTGCGCCTGCTGGCGGTGGTCGCACCCGGCGATTTCATGGTGAACACGCCGCTTGATTTCATCACCCAGCATTTGAATGTGCGGCTGGACCTTCTTTTCGTGGTTCCCGGGCTACCGCTGCCGCGCGTCCTCCCCGATCACGATGTCGCCTTCTTTGCGGTCGGTGAGGGCGACAGCGCGGCCTGGCATCGGCTGGACGCGCTCCATCGCAGCTGGCCGCGCCCCGCACTGAACCGGCCCAGCCGCATCGCCCAGCTCTCCCGCGATTCGGTCGCACGCGGTCTGGCCGATGTCTGTTCAATCTGCAGCCCGCCGTCGGTGCGGGTCAGCCGCACTGGTCTGATGGCACATTGCGCCGGCCACCCCTCACAGCTTGAGGCTGAGGGGCCCATGATCATTCGCCCGGTCAACTCCCACGCCGGGCGCGAGCTGGAACGGTTCGACACGCGCGCCGATCTCGCCGCCTATCTCAACCGCGTCTCGGGCACCGACTTCTTCGTCACCCGATTCGTCGACTATTGCGGGCAGGACGGCATGTTTCGCAAATACCGCATCGCCTTCATCGACGGCGCGCCCTTCCTGTGCCACATGGCGGTCTCACCCTACTGGATGGTCCATTATCTCAATGCGGGAATGAACGAGCACGCCGCTCGCCGTGCCGAGGAGGCGCAGGCGATGGCCGATTTCGATCACGGCTTCGCCCAACGCCACCAGGCCGCCTTCGCCGCGCTGAATCGCTGGATGGATCTTGATTATTTCCAGATCGACTGCGCCGAGACCGAGGATGGACGGCTGCTGGTGTTCGAGGTTGATGTCGCCGCAATCGTACATCTGATGGAGTCGCCGGAACTGTTCGCCTACAAGGTGCCGACGATGCGGCGCATGTTCGCCGCCTTCGAGACGATGCTGCGTCGGCACGCCCACCAGGCCACCACCGCCCTCGAGTTGGTCTGATGACACAGGCCGGGGAGCGCCGGCTGGCAACGCTGCTGCGCTCCGGCGGAGATTCGCGACTTGCGGCGCACGCGCGGGCCGGGCTGCTCGATCGACCTCTGACGCGAGCGCCGATCGCCTGCTTTTCATCCTGCACCGCCTCGCCCATCTCCCCGCGCGGCTGGCGCGCTGCGGCAAGCCTGCTTGGCCGGATTGCGGAACCACAGGACAGCGTCGCGCTCAGCTCGGCCAAGGCCGCACTCATCGCAGATCTGGTCAGGCTGTTCGGCCTGGCAGGGCTGGCCGAGGTCATACTCACCGGCTCCGGAACGGACGCCGCGGGGCTGCTCGCGGCACTTCTGGAAGCAGAGCAGCCCAGCCGCGTGCCCAGCCACGTGACCGTCGCCGCTGCGGAAACGGGCTCGGGCATCATCGAGGCGGTCACCCCCGCGGCGCAATACGCGCTGCGCGAGCCAGACGGCGCGCTGCGCCCGATGGCGGCGGTCGACATCGAAGTGCAAGACCTCTGCGCGCGATTTGAGCGGCCGATCCTGCATCTGGTCGCCGGCTCGAAAACCGGGATCGAGGCGCCAGCCGAAGTGCCCCACGGCGTTGAAACCGTGGTCGATGCCTGCCAGGGGCGCCTCTCGCCGGCACGCATCCGGGGGTTCCTCAGGCGCGGCTGGCCGGTGCTGCTGACCGGCTCGAAATTCCATGGCGGCCCGCCATTCTGCGGTGCTGTGCTGTTCCCCAGCCGACGCCTTGCCACAATCGATCTTGACCGCGTGCCGGCCGCACGCGCGCCCGTGGATATCGGCACCCTGCTGCGCTGGTCGGCCGCCCTTGCGGAGATGCGCCAGTTCAGCGTGCTCACACTCGAGAAGCGCCTGGCAAAGCTCTCAAGCCTGTCGCGCGACATCGAGGCCGGGCTGCACGACCTGCCCCACCTCGTGCCCCTGCCTGCTCCAGGCCAGCAGGATGGCTGGCCGGTGACCATCCACAGTTTCGCCGTGCGCGATGAGGCGGGTCGGCTGATGGGCATGGCGGCGCTGCGCACTCTGCAGTCGCACCTGGCCGCGCGCAGCGTTCTGCTCGGCCAGCCCGTCTTCATCTCGCGGGATGTCGTCGCGCTGCGGATCGCGCTCGGCGCCCGCACCGCGACCGCGTTGGAGGCTCGGCGGCAGGTCGATCAGCTGTTCGATGCGCTGTCACACGCTCCTGCCCGCAGCCACACGACTGCGCGATACCAGGTCGCTGCCGAATGAGCGGACTTTTATCGCCGCGCTCGCGCACCATATCACTCCTATGGCGTTCAAACCATTCGCATTCCTCTCCGCAATTTTCCTGGGAGCTTGTTCCGTCGTGGGCATTCGCACCGTGGAGGAGCCACGCTTTGAGCTGATCGCCCAGATCGGTGCTGTCGAGATCCGCCAATACGCGCCCAAACTCGTCGCCCAGACCACCATCGACGCCGACGAGATGACCGCCCGCAACGAGGGCTTCCGCCGCCTGGCCGGCTTCATCTTCGGCGGCAACACAACCGGCACCTCGATCGAGATGACAGCCCCGGTCGCGCAAAGTCAGGGCGGCAACAGCTCCCAGATCGCCATGACCGCGCCGGTGTCGCAATCGAAGCAGGCGGGCGGCTGGGTGATCCGCTTCAGTATGCCAAGCAGCTGGACCAAGGCGAGCCTGCCGGTGCCGAACGACCCCAAAATCGAGATCGTCGAGCAACCCACCGAACGCTGGGCCGTGCTGCGCTTTTCCGGCAGCACAGCGCCCGAAGCAATCGCTCCGCAACACCAGGCGCTGCTGACAGCGTTGGCAACCTCAAGCTGGCAGCCCGTCGGCGACGTCGTAGACTGGTTCTACGACCCGCCCTGGACGCTGCCCCCGCTGCGCCGCAACGAAGCCGCGGTCATGGTTGCCCCGCGCTGACCAACGCGGGGAGTATGCGTCACTGGAACGGATTGGCAGCCGCCAATTTGGCCGACGCTTCCTTGGCGATGGAGAGATCAAACATCTGATCTTCCGGCACCTTCTTGGCCACCAGCTTGAACGCATCGCCCGCCCACAGCTCCTGCATCGCCATCACCGAGGCGCGATCCGGCTCGCCGTTCTCGTTCACATATGACCAGTTCGGCGCAATCGCCCGCACCAGCTCCGGCTTGTTCAACGCTGTGTTCTTGGCGAGGATATTCACGATATCCTCATGCGCCGCCGGGTCCGACGCTGCCGCGTTGAACTCCTTCGCGCCTTGCAGATACGCCATCGTCCAGCGCACCAGCACGTCGCGATGGCCCGCCAGGTAGGGCTTGGAGGTGCCGAAGGTGACAAGTTCGGCATTTGGCAGAATTTCGTCGCCGGTGGCGATCATCGGACCCCATTTGTTGTTCTGCGCGAACTTGCCGAACTGGAAGGCGAGATCGGTCACATCGAGCTGTCCCTGCCCCAGCATCTTCATCAGATCAGGCTGCGGCACATTGGCGATCCATTCAACGTCGGTCGCTGGGTTCAACCCCACCGCCATCAGCGCCTTCGCCACATTGAACTGGTTGATGCTGCCCAGCGCGCCCACACCGACCCGCTTGCCCTTCAGCTTGGCGAAGTCCGCCAGCCCATGCACGCCCTGCTCATACAATGCGTTCGAGACATTGATCACGGTGTAGGCATGCCCCGGCTTGTTGGAGCCGCGATCGAGGATCATCACCAGGGGCGCGCCCTTGGCGATGGCATTGAACAGCCCGGCCGAGGCGGTCATCGCGCTGACATCGAGCTCGCCGGCGATCATTGAGGGCACGCTCATCGCTGCGTCGTCAAACAATTTCGTCTGGGTTTCGATCCCCATCTTGGCGAAATAGCCCTTGTCGCGTGCCACATAGAAGGCACCTCCGGAGATGAACGGGCCGTCGCCCACGCGCACCACATCCTCCGCCCGGGCGGTGAGTGGCAGCAACAGGGCCAGACAGGCGGTCAGCAACAGACGCATCACACTCTCCTTCAGGTTCAGTTCAGATCAGCCCAGGGCGCGAGCACGCGGTCCAGCCATTGCTGTCCCTTGATGATCACCGCACCCATGATCGCCAGCACCACCAGGGCGGCGAACACCTTCTCAGTCTCCAGCACCTGGCCGGCATGCACCAGCAAATAGCCCATTCCGGTGCGCGACGATCCGCCGATCATCTCCGCGGCCACGATCAGAATGATCGTCACCCCCATGCCCAGCTGCAGCCCCGAAAAGATCGACGGTATCGCGCCGGGTATCACCACCTTGGTCTGTATCTGCCGCCGGCTCGCCCCCAGATCCTGTGCGGCCTTCAGCAACCCTGGCTCCACCTGGCGCACACCGGCATAGGTGCTCATCACGATCGGGAAGAACGCACTGATCGCACTGATCAAAATCTTGTAGCCTTCGCCGGTGCCCATCCAGATGATCAGCAGCGGGATCAGCGATATTTTGGGCAGCGGATACAAGGCGGCGATCCATGGATCGGCGATCCGCGCGGCCAGGCGCGACATTCCCATCACCAGCCCGAGCAAGATGCCGAACACCGCCGCCAGCAGAAACCCGCTGAAAATGCGCAGCAGCGTCGCCCCCACATGCACGAACAGCGAACCATCCTGCGCCATCTCCACCAGAGCCTGCGCGATGGCACTCGGCGCGGGCAGGTAGATCGGCGCAATATCGTTCCATTCCACATAGATCTGCCAGACCGCGACGAACAGCACCACGCTCAGCCCGGGCAGAACCAGCTCCAGCGTGCGCTTCACGCGGCATGCTCCGGCCGATCCTGCTCGGCGAGCGCGCGCGTCACCTCGTCACGGATCAGCGCCAGCGCCCGGCCGGTGAGGGCAGCGAATTCCGGCTGCCCCATCATCTCCAGCCGGCGCGGCCGCGGCAGATCGACCTCGATCACCTCCTTGATCCGCCCGGGGCGCGCGGTCATCACCACCACCTCGTCACCCAGCAGCACCGCCTCCTCGATGGAATGAGTGACGAAGATGACGGTGCGACGATGCGCCTCGAAGATGCGGAGCAATTCTTCCTGCATGACGAATTTCGTCTGTGCATCAAGCGCGCCAAAGGGCTCGTCCATCAGCAGGATCGGCCGATCCATGATCAGCGCCCGCGCCAACGCCACCCGCTGGCGCATCCCACCCGACAGTTGACGCGGCAGATGCCGTTCGAACCCGCGCAGCCCGACCGAGCCGATCAGCGCCCGGGCCCGCTCATACCGCTCCGCGCGCGACACGCCGGCCACCTCCAGCCCGAAGGCGATGTTGTCGAGCACGCTGCGCCAAGGGAACAGGTTCTGGTTCTGCCACACCATCACCGAGGCCGCGCCCGGCGCGATCACGGCACCATCCGCGTCCCGGATATCGACTTTGCCCGATGTGGGGCGTTCCAGCCCGCCAACGATCTGCGCCAGCGTGCTTTTGCCGCAGCCGCTCGGCCCGAGGATGCAGCTGAACCGCCCAGACGCGAAGCGATGGCTCAATCCATCCAGCGCCCGCAGCTCGCCGCCGCGCCGGTCCGTCCAGATCTGCGTGATATTTTCTACGAGTACGTCCACAGCCACCCACGTTCTTGCCGCAGTGCAGCGTAGGTAGCACCATGGGGCAGGTCAATTGACGCAAACAGGCTTGGGGCGGATCGGCGATGAATGATGAGATGGATGGCTTGCGTGGGTTCATCGCCCAGGTGGACCGGCTGGGCGCACTGCGACGCATTGACGGCGCCGACCCGGTCATCGAGCTCGGCGGCATCACCGAGGTGGCTGCCGGGCTGCCCGAATGCCCCGCCCTGCTGTTTGACAATATCAAGGGCCACAAGCCCGGCTTCCGCATCCTCACCAACACCACGGTGAGCCCCCAGCGCGCCGCCCTCGCGCTCGGCATGGACCCGACCCTGCGCCCGCTCGACGCGCTGGCCGCCTGGAAGAACCGCCGTGCACATCTGCGCATGCACAAACCTGTGCCAGTGGCCGACGCACCGTTCCTCACCAACAGCGTCCGCGGCGACGATGTCGACCTCTCGCTCTTCCCCGCCCCCGTCTGGCATCCGCGTGACGGCGGCCCCTATATCGGCTCTGGCAGCATCGTTGTGATGCGCGACCCCGACACCGGCTGGCAGAACGCCGCGATCTATCGGGTGCAGGTGCACAGCCGCACTCGCGTGACCGTGCAGTTCGACCATGGCGGCCGCCACGGTGCCGGCATCGCCCGAAAATACTGGGCGAAGGGCGAGGCTGCCCCGGTGGCGATTCTCTGCGGCCCCGCCCCTGCCCTGTTCGTCGCGGGTTTCGAGTATCTGCCCGAGGGCGTGTCCGAATATGAATTCGCCGGCGCGATCACCGACCGCCCGCTGCCCGTCATCGCCGGCCCGCTGACCGGCCTGGATCTCGCCGCCAACACCGAGTTCGTGCTGGAAGGTCGCCTGCTGCCGATGGAGCAGGAAAGCCTGCCGGAGGGACCGTTCGGCGAATTCACCGGCTATTACGCCGCCGAGGCCCGCCCCGGCCCGGTGATGGTGGTTGACGCCATCCATTGGCGCGACAACCCGATCCTGCTTGGCTCACCGCCGATGAAGCCGCCGCGCTTTCATTTTGGTCTGCCCTTCCGCGCCGCCTCGATCTGGTCGGAGCTGGAACGTTGCGGCGTGTCGGATGTCGTCGGCGCCTGGCAGCACGTCGCGCAGCTGATGACCGTCGTTGCCATCAAGCAACGCTATGCCGGCCACGCCAAGCGGGCCGCGATGATCGCCGGCGCGCAGACCTATATGGGCCGCCTCGTGGTTGTTGTTGACGAGGACGTCGACCCCTCCAATCTCGCCGATGTCATGTGGGCCATCACCACACGCTGCGAGCCGTCCGAACAGGTCGACATCATCCGCAATGGCTGGAGCTCCGCGCTCGACCCGCGGATGCTGCCCGAGGACCGCGCGCGCGGGCAAACCTCGAATTCCAAGCTTCTGATAGACGCCTGCAAGCCCTTCGCCGAACTCGGCCGCTATCCCATCGTCTCTGCCCTGAGTCTCGAGCAGGCCCGGGTGATCGAGGACAAATGGATGAGCGCCATCCGCCCAGGAGCACACTCGTGACCCCCTGCCCAGCCGGCACAACCCTGCTCCTGCGGGGCGCACGTGTGATGCTGCCTGGTGGCGACTGGGATTCGCCTGATATCGCCGACATCGCCGTCGGCGGCACCACCATCCTCGCGGTCGGCGGCCCCTTCATCGCGCCCCCACAGGCGGAGGTGATGGAGCTGCGCGGCCACCTCATCATGCCCGGCTTCGTCAATGCGCATTATCACTCGCACGACGTCCTGGCGAAAGGCACGCTCGAAGAAGTTCCCTTGGAAACCTGGCGACTCTTCGCCCTGCCCGCGCAATACCCGCCCCGCTCGATCGAGGAAGTCCGCGCCCGCACCCTGCTCGGCGCGCTGGAGTGCGCGCGCTCCGGCATGACCACCGTGCAGGACATGCTGACCCTGTATCCGTTCGACCCCGCCCATCTCGACACGGTGATCTCAGCCTATCAGCAGATCGGCATTCGCGCGGTGTTCGCCCTGCAATATGGCGACCGCAAGGGCCTTGATACCGTACCGTTCTGGAAAGATGTGTTCCCGCACGACCAGCATCATCTGCTCTCCTCGGCCGCAGAGCCGGAAAAGCATTTCGACCTGCTCAGCCATTTTGAAAGCGGCTGCCTGTCCGCCGCCGCGCGCCCACGCCTGCATTGGGCCCTCGGCCCCTCCGCACCGGAACGCTGCACGCCCGAGCTGATGGGCCGCACGATGGACATGGCGCGCAAATGGAACATACCGGTCTATTCCCACATTTATGAAAGCCGCGGCATGGCGCTGCAGGCCCGCCTGGGCGTCCCCGAGCATGATGGCATGCTCATCAAGCGCCTGGCCGCGGAGGGCGCGCTTGGCCCGCATCTCAACCTCGCCCACAGCGTCTGGCTTGCACCGGAGGAGATCGAGATTCTGGGCGAGACTGGCACTGGAACGGTGCTGAACCCCCAAGGCAATCTCAAGATGAAGTGCGGTATCCCACCGATCCGCGCGCTGCAAAAAGCGGGCGTGCGGATCGGCCTGGGCTGCGACAATTGCAGCTGCTCTGACGCGCAGAACATGTTCGTCGCGATGAAACTCTTCGCCCTGCTCGCCGCGGTGTCCAGCAAGGAACAGGGCCCGCCCCAGGCCGCCTTCGCCCTGCGCGCTGCCACCGAATCGGGTGCGGAGGGCGCGCGCCTCGGCCATCTCATCGGCAAGATCGCCCCTGGCATGGCCGCCGATCTCTCGGTGATCGACCTCGCCGACCCCAGCTTCGTCCCCCTCAACAGCGCCGCACGCCAACTCGTCCACATCGAAGGCGGGCGCGCGGTCAAGCATGTGATGGTCGATGGCAATTTCATCATCCGTGACCGCAAGCTCACCACCATGGATGAGCAGGCAATCTATGACGAGGTCGATGCGATCATGCCGGGATTCCGCCGCGACTTCGACGCCATACGCGCCCGCGTCGCGCGCTGGCAGCCCTGGCTGGACGAGGCGGATCGTCGCATCAATGAGGCCGAAGTCGGCATCGAACGCCGCCCCGGCCTGGCCTATTGAGCGGGAATCGCCGAATTCTTTGACTTGGCAAGCAACGCTTGCCTAGCATTGGCCGAAGGCGGGGGAGACAGCGATGGCTGATGGTGCCGGCAACGACCACCCAATCGGTCAGGATTTGCGCGGCTGGCTCGCTCGCAACGATGACATTGTCACGCGCGTCACCAAGCCGGTCCATCTCGACGACATCGGCGCCCTCTCGGCACAGAGCGACAATCCGATTTTGTTCGAGAATATCATCGAACGTCCCGGTTTTCGTCTGTGCGACATCTTGGTCAAGACCCGCCGCAGCCAGGCGCGCGCGCTGGGCGTGACCCCGGAGGAGTATCTCCCGACACTCGCACGCCGGTTGCGGATGCCGCCGACCGGATTCAATCATGTCGTGAGCGGACCGGTGAAGGAGATCATTCTGCTTGGTGAGGACGCCGATCTGCGTCTGCTGCCGGTGCCGGTGCACACTGAACTGAATGCACCGCCTTACATCACCACGATGAACATCGTGCGCGATCCTGAAACCGGATTCTACAATTCCAGCCACGCAGGCACGCATGTACTCGGGCCCCGCGAGGGCCTCATCAGCTTCGCCACCCCCCACACGCACGAAATCATCCGCAAATACCGCGCCGCCGGCCACACGCACATGCCGATCGCCCTTGTGTTTGGCGTGCCGCCGGCGGTGGAGATCATGGCGAATTTCTCCGGTCTGCACATGGATCTCTGGGGCGAGATGGAGATGGCCGGAACCCTGCTCGGCG
>CAIVDX010000307.1 GCA_903904805.1 uncultured Rhodospirillales bacterium | reverse complement strand
TGCGCAGCAGCGGGCGCGCGACGACGCGGTGGCCATGCCCGCAAGCACAATCTTGTATCGAACCGATCGGCCGATCATGACACTCACCTGGGAACACCACGCTTCAGACGGCCAGGCCCGCGCGGGCACGTTGCACACCGCGCACGGTGATGTGCCAACACCCACCTTCATGGCCGTTGGCACCGCTGCCACCGTGAAGGCGATGACCGCGGATGCCGTGCGCTCCACCGGTGCCGGCATCGTGCTCGGCAACACCTACCATCTCATGCTCCGCCCTGGCGCGGACCGCGTCGCCGCCCTCGGCGGTCTCCATACAATGATGGATTGGTCCGGACCGATCCTGACGGATTCAGGCGGCTTTCAGATCATGTCGCTCTCCTCGCTCCGCACAATGGACGAGGAAGGCGTGACATTCCGCTCCCATCTCGATGGCAGCCCGCATCGGCTCACCCCGGAATCCTCGATCGGCATCCAGCACAAGCTCGATGCCACCATCACCATGTGCTTCGACGAATGCACACCGTTCCCCGCCACACATGAGCAGGCGAAATCATCGATGGAACTCTCGATGCGCTGGGCGGCCCGATCGCGCCAGGCCTTCGTCGAGCGTCAGGGTTATGGCCTGTTCGGCATCGTGCAAGGCGGCGTCTATGAGGATCTGCGTGCGGCCTCGGTGCGCGCGCTGACCGACATCGGCTTTCCCGGCTACGCCATCGGCGGCCTCGCCGTGGGTGAAGGCCAAGAGATTATGTTCCGCGTGCTCGACCACACCACGCCCATGCTTCCCACCGATCGCCCGCGCTATCTGATGGGTGTCGGCACGCCAGACGACCTGCTCGGCTCGGTCGCCCGCGGCGTCGACATGTTCGATTGCGTGATGCCCACCCGGGCTGGCCGCACGGCGCGCGCCTACACCAGCCGCGGGGTGTTCAACATGCGTAATGCCCGCTTCGCCGATGATCCAGGGCCTCTCGATCCCGATTGCGGTTGCCCGGCCTGCTCCCGTCACGCCCGTGCCTATCTCCATCATCTGTTCCGGTGCGAGGAAATGCTGGGGCCGATGCTGCTGACATGGCATAATCTCACTTACTACCAGTCGCTGATGCGCGGCGCCCGGGCGGCAATCGGGCAGGGCGCGCTGACGCGTTACATCGACCAGGTCCGCGCCGGCTGGGGGGCGGCCAAGATCGGATCGGAGTCGAACTGATGCCGCACGACCATGAGCATCACCACGATCATGACCATGATCACGGCCATGGGCACGATCATGGCCATCATCATCACCATGGCGAACTGCGCGGTGGCGCGTTTGCAATCGGTGCGGCGCTCAACATCGCCCTGGTCGTCGGCCAGATCGTCGCCGGCCTGCTGTCCGGTTCGCTCGCTCTGCTGGCCGATGCCGGCCACAATGCGGGTGACGCGCTTGGCCTTATCTTGTCGTGGTGGACCGGCAGCCTCTCCCGCCGCCCGCCCAGCGCCAGGCGCACCTATGGCTGGGGCCGCTCGACCATCCTCTCGGCGATGGCCAACGCGGTGATCCTGCTGGTCGGCGTCGGCGCGATCGTGCTCGAGGCGATCCAGCGCATTATTTCGCCCGAACCGGTGATCGGCACGGTGATGATCTGGGCCGCGGCCGCCGGCATCGTGGTGAACGGGGTGACCGCCTGGCTGTTCGCACGCGGCAACGAGAACGACCTCAATCTCCGCGCCGTGTTCATCCATATGGCGTCCGACGCCGCGCTATCGCTCGCCGTGGTGATCGGCGGCCTGCTGATCCGTGCGACCGGCTGGCTGTGGATCGACCCCGCGCTGAGCCTGCTGCTTGCGGCCGTTATCATCGCCAGCAGCTGGAATCTGCTGCGGGAGTCGATGGATCTGGCGATGGACGCGGTGCCGCCGAAGATCGACCAGTCGAAGGTACACGCCTGGCTCGCAGACCTGCCGGGGGTGACCGAGGTGCATGATCTGCACATCTGGGCGCTCTCCACCTCGGAGAACGCACTGACCGCGCATCTGGTGCGCCCCGGCGCGGGCCCGGACGACGCGCTGCTTGCCCAGGCCTGCGCCGGCCTGAAAGAGCGCTTCCGCATCGGCCACGCCACCGTTCAGATTGAGCAGGGTGTCACCGAATATCCTTGCGCCCTGGCCCATCCACACGCGATCTAGGCCCATGACCCAAACCATCTACGATAATCTCATCCAACTCGGACAGCACACCGCCGCGCCGACCACGCCCGAGGTGGCGGTGCTGGAGCGGGTGGCCAACCCCGCGCCGCAGCGCCCCTATCTCGTCCGGTTCACCTGCCCGGAATTCACCTCTCTCTGCCCGATCACCGGGCAGCCCGATTTCGCAACGATCGTGATCGACTATGTGCCCGCAGGCTGGCTGGTGGAGAGCAAGTCGCTCAAGCTCTATTTGGGCGCGTTCCGCAACCATGGCGCCTTCCACGAGGCCGTCACCGCCGCCATCGGCCAGCGCCTGGTGGATGAACTCAGCCCGGCCTGGCTGCGAATCGGCGCGTATTTCATGCCCCGCGGCGGCATCCCGATCGACGTGTTCTGGCAGACCGGTACCCCGCCTGACGGTGTCTGGCTGCCCGACCAGGGTGTGCCGCCCTATCGCGGGCGCTGAGGCGTGGACCGGCTCAGCCTGTTCGGTCTTTTTGCTGTCAGCACCATGCTGCTTTGCTACGCGCTTGAGGCCCGGCATCACCTGTTCATCCTGGGCTTTGCGGCAAGCTGCGCACTCGGGTCGCTGTATGGCTTCCTGCAGGGAGCCTGGCCGTTCGGGTTGGTCGAGGGTGTGTGGTCGTTGGTGGCCCTGCAGCGCTGGAGAAAAGCGGCATGATCAGTCGTCGCGCGGTGCTCGTCGTCCCCGCAATGGTGCCTCTGGCCGCTCGCGCTGAGCCGCGTTGGCGGATGCTGCCGTCGACGCCTGAGCTGCCCGCGCCGGAGGCTTCCGGCGTGGTCACTTCGGGGGCTGCGAAGATCTGGTGGGCGAGCTATGGCAACGGGGCCCCGGTCGTGCTGCTGCATGGTGGGCTCGCCAATTCAGCCTACTGGGGCCATCAAATCCCGCCTCTTGCGCGCACCCGTCGGGTGATCGTGATGGACACGCGTGGGCATGGCCGCTCGACGCGCGATGCCCAGCGCTACAGCTATGGCCTCCTGGCGCGCGATGTCGTGGCACTGCTCGATGGGTTGAACATCGCGCGCGCTGACATTGTGGGCTGGAGCGACGGCGCGATCGTCGGCATCGACCTGGCGATCAATCATCGTGCGCGCGTCGGCCGGGTGTTTGCGTTCGCTGCCAACACCGACCCGTCGGGCGTGGCGCCCAATCTCGACAAGCATCCGGTGTTTGGCGCCTTCATTCGCCGCTGCGCGGGCGAGTATGAAAGGCTTTCGGCCACGCCACATGAATATCCAGCCTTCCTCAAGGCGATCTCGGTGATGTGGGATACCGAGCCGCATTACACGCGCGCCCAGCTGCGCGGCATCACCACGCCGTTGCTGGTCGCTGACGGGGATCACGACGAAGCGATCCTGCGTCGGCACACCGAAATGATCGCCGCGACCATTCCAGGTGCGGGCCTGCTGCTGCAGCCGAATGTCAGCCATTTCTCGATGCTGCAGGACCCCGCGCAGTTCACCGCAGATGTTCAGCGCTTCCTTGAAGAAGTCTGATGCCCTGAGCCAGATTCGCGCCCGGGCGCTGGCGCTGGGGTTCGACGAGATCGGCGTGACGTCAGCCGAGCTGCCTGATCGCGTCGCTGACGGCCTGGCGGGGTTTCTTGCCGAAGGCCATCACGGCACGATGGGCTGGCTGCAGGATCGCGCCGCGCAACGCAGCAGCCCGCGCGGCCTGTGGCCGGATGCGCGCAGCGTGATTTCGCTGGGTTTCTCCTACGCGCCGGAGGGCGATCCGCTCGCTGGTCTGGAGCAAAAATCCACCGGCAATATTTCGGTCTATGCGCGCGGGCGGGATTATCACGATGTCATCAAGGGGAAGCTGAAGCATCTCGCGCAGTTCATCGCCACCATGTTTGATGCCGAGGTGAAAGTGTTCGTCGACACCGCCCCGGTGATGGAAAAGCCGCTCGCGCAACAAGCCGGGCTTGGCTGGCAGGGCAAGCACACGAACCTCGTGTCGCGGCGCCATGGATCCTGGCTGTTTCTCGCAGAGATCTACACAAATCTCGATCTGCCGGCCGACCCGCCGCACCTTGATCGGTGCGGCAGCTGCCATCGCTGTCTCGATGCCTGCCCCACCGATGCGTTTCCGTCTCCCTATCGCCTTGATGCACGGCGTTGCATCTCCTACCTCACCATCGAGCATGAAGGCCCGATCCCCGAAGACCTGCGTCCGGCGATGGGCAACCGCATTTACGGTTGCGACGATTGCCTGGCCGTCTGTCCCTGGAACCGCTTTGCCGAGGCAGGGCGTGAGGCCAAGCTCTCCGCACGGCCGGAGCTGGTGAGTCCAGACCTCGCCACGCTGCTGTCCGACGACGATGCGGCGTTTCGGGCCCGTTTCGCCGGCGGGCCGATCAAGCGCATTGGTCATGCCCGAATGCGCCGAAACCTTTTGATTGCCGCAGGAAACTCCGCCGACCCATCGCTTCTGCAGCAGGTCGAGGCAGCGCGCGGCGCGGCCGATCCGGTGATCGCGCAAACCGCTGACTGGGCCTCCGCGAGGCTGCGCGCATGCTGATCAAGCGCAGCTTCTCGCTCGCCGGCCACCGCACCTCGGTTGCGCTCGAGCCCGAGTTCTGGGTCGCGCTGGAGACGATGGCCGGCGGGAGCGGTCAAAGCCTTGCGGCCCTGGTGGCCGCGATCGACGCCGGCCGCTCCACCGAGCAGCCGTTGGCCTCGTCGTTGCGCGTCGCGTGCCTCGCCGCGGCGGCGGCCCGTTAACGACTTCGAAATTCATCTCCGTGTCGAATGGCGCTGCTGAAAATTGGCCGCCTTATCAACGGAGAGGGAAAACCCCTATGCGTCAGCCTGATGATCCGCCCAGCACCCGCGCCATCAGCCCATTGCAGCTCGCCGACCGCCTGTTGGCGCTCGCGCAGGAGGCCGATCGCGCCGGCCTTCCGCATGCGGCGCGCGATCTGCTGCAGACCGCCTACCGGATGTGCGAGGTCGATCTGAAGCCGCGCTTCCGCGTGCCGCCGCTCAATGCCGTGCCAGCCAGCTCGCGAGTGCATTGAGCTCCAGCCCGCGCCCCGGCGCAGCAAGCGGCCCGACGACATGTTGGCTGATCCCAGGCACATCGCCGATCCCGGCGCGCCAAAGCAGCGAAACATCGATGAAGTCGTTCGCCAGATCGACTGAGCCGTCCAGGCCAATTGCGGTAGCCTCGGCCTGCAACGAGCCGGATAGACGCAACAGGCCATCCTGCCCATGCACGATGACCGAACCCCCTTGCAGCGCGGTTTCCCCGCCGGCCATCGCCCGCTCGACGGCAGCTCCGGCCGACGTTGCAAGGCCAGCGCGCAACGCCACCGCGTCGCCGCCTGACAGCTTGCCGCCGGAAAGGCTAAGCTGCGCGCTGCCGGACAGGCGCGCGCGCAGCCCCGCCGCAGCGTAGCCCCCGCTGTGTGCTTCCACCACACCGCCCCAGCTGCCACCGTGAAGGCCCAGCGCTGCTGCAATCTCGCCCCCATCAATATGATCAAGCCGCCCACTGACAGCGACCTCCGGTGGTTCCGCGTTGGTGTCGATGCGTGCCGAGCCGGTGATCTCGCCGCGGTCCAGACGCAGGCGCGCTGTATCGAGCCGAACGACCCCCTGGCTCAGCGAGAGCGTGGCCGCGCCTGGCCCGATGGCCTCTATCAAATCGCCCTCGGGCTCCACCAGGCTGGTGGCGCTCAGGGCCAGCCCGGCGCGCCAGCCGCGCAGCACCTCGCGGCGCAGCGCCGGTCCACGCAGCAACGCCGCACGCGGGACCGGCAGCCGTTCGGCGGCCAAGCGCCCGCTCAGCAATGGTCCATCGGCATCGGCGAGGGTGAGCGCGCCATGCGCCCGCAGCTGCCCGGCCACCAGATCGAGCCGCTCTGCCGCCACCCGCGCGGGTGCGAGGCTGCCGGAGAGGCTCGCCGAGATCGAGGCGGAGCCCTCGCCCAGCCAGTCGCCGCCGTCAGCCAAGCCGAACAATCCCAGCAGGCGGCCGGCGCTTGGATGGCTGAGCGTTGCGTCCGCCCGCCCGCTTTGCGCGGGCAGGTCCAAAACCGGCCGCGCGTCCAACCGCACGTCACCCAGCCGCGCCTGCAGTCGGCCGGCGAGCGCGCTCTGCGGCCCCGCGGCGGACCATTCGAGATCGAGCGGTGCCCGCCACAGTGTTCGCGGGATGTTGGCCCAGGGAGCCGGCAGCAACGCGAGAAGCGGCGATGCATCGGGGCCGATCAGCAACAGCTTGCCGTCAGCGATCGCCCCGTCCGCCTCGCGCCTGCCCGACAGGCTGGCCTGAGCGCCCCCCCAGCCAGCCTGCGCGGCGCGCAGGGTCACCGCGCCATCCCTGGATCCTCCGTCCAGCACCACCCGGTCGAACGCTGCGCCGCGCCACTCAAGTCTGCCGACGCGCAACGCCAGGTCCAGCCCGCCCGGCCGCGCCATCCAATCGGCGGCGCGCGTGCGCCAAGCCTCGAACGCCGCCGGTTCCAGCAGCGGTTCGAGTTTCAGATGGTCCAGCCCCAGACGCAGCGCGAGGGGCCCGGCTCGGCGCCAGCTCGCTGCCCCGGTGAGCGGGCTGTCATCCAGCGTGCCGATCAGCTCGGTCGCCTCCAACAGGTCGGGGGCAATGGTCACATTCCCGGCGAGGGTCAGACGTTGCAGCACGCCGGCGGGCAGGGCAGGTGGATCGCCTCCGGCCAGCCAGCCGAGCGCGGCGCGCGGCTCGTCCGCCTCAAGCCGCACGCTGCCCGCGAAGCGCGGACCGGCGGACATGGTGCCGGCCAGGCGCAGGCGCATGTCCCCGGGCAAGGTGACGCTCGCCTCGTGCAGTGTGCCGGTTGTCCCGTCCAGCGTCAGCGATGCATGCAGACCCGAAAGCGCCCCGCCCTCCAGGCTCGCCACCGGTGCGGTGAGATCGAGGGTCATCGGGACCGGCACATGCAGTCCCGCTCCCGGCAGCGCACGCAGCCAGCCATCCATTCCGATCTGGCCACTGGTCAGACGCATCTCCAGCCGCGGCGCCGGGTCGAGCGTCAGCCGCGCGGACCCATCGATCGAGGCCTCGCCGGCCCGCAGTGCCAGGTCGCTCAATGCCACCACGCCATCATCGCCGCGCAGCTGTCCCTGGCCGCTCCAGGCAACCGGTGGAGCGGGCAACAGCCTGGAGAGGTCTGCACCATGCGCGCTGAGCGATCCCGCCAGTGCCCCGTCGCCGCTGATCGATCCGGTGAAGGCCGCTCCCAGGCCGGCGAATGCGGCCTCACCCTCCAACCCGGCTTGCAGCCCGGCCGTCCCCTGCGCATCACGCGTGCCCAACCGTGCCGTCATCCGCCAGGCCTGGCCCTGCCATTGGCCTCGCGCGCTGGCCACCAGCGTCGCCGTCAGCGCATCCGGCGCCACCGAGGCCGACACACCGGTCAGGTTGAGCCAGCCGACCTCAAGCCGCCCATCCTCGATGCGCGCATTCACCAGCCGCAGCCAGGTCGGCCGGTGCGAGGCCATCGCCGCCGCTCCCGGCCAGGGAAGCCGCAGCACCGGGCTGCGCAGCACCAGTTCACGCGGCTCGATCCGGCCGGCGAGCAGGGCGCCCAGGGACAGGCGCAACTGCAGCGAGGCGGCGGTGAGGCTGACGCCATCGCCGGAATCCGCCACCGCGATGCGCCCGGCGACCAACGTGGGTTCGGGCAGCAGCGCAAGCGACACCGGTCCGTCGATGCGCACCGGGCGACCCACTGCACCGGATGCGTAGGCCGCGAGCGTGCCACGATAGCGCACCCAGTCGAGCCTGCCGGGAAGCAGCCAGGCCAGCAGCGCGCAGACCAGTATGAACAGCGCCACGACCGCCGCCAGCTGACGCAACGCGCGCATCTCAGCTCTGCCGGGTCATGCGGGAAAAATTCATCAGTCAGCCAACAGGACGATGGTGGTTTCTATAGGCAGTCGGCGGGCGCGCCAATCGGGCGCGTGGAGATCAGCCTAGTCTGCGCTCTGGCTTTGCGGGACACTGCGCGCGCATGATAGATCGGCGCGCCAACTCGGAGTGTGTATGAGCTATTGGGGCAAGCTGGTCGGCGGGATGGCCGGGTTCATGATGGGCGGCCCAATGGGCGCTGTCGTCGGGGCGGCGTTTGGCCATGCCGCAGACAATGGTTCGGTGAACCTTCCCTTCGGCGCCAGTGCCCGCGCCGCGTTGTCCGGCGGGCGTGACCAGGCGTTCGCGGTTGCCGTCACCGTGCTCGCCGCAAAGCTCGCCAAGGCCGACGGGGTGGTCAACCGCGCCGAGATCGAGGCGTTCAAGCTGCATTTCCGCATCCCCGCTGAATCTGTGAAGGATATCGGTCGGCTGTTTGACCAGGCGCGCGACAGCGCGGAGGGCTATGAGCCCTACGCCACCCGTCTCGGCGAGCTCTACATGGATAATCCGGCGATGCTGGAGGACGTGATGGTGGCGCTGTTCGCGGTCGGTCGTGCCGATGGGCCTCTCAAGCAGTCCGAGGTCACCTTCCTGATGGGCGTGCATCGGTGCCTCGGTTTGGGAAAATCGAGCTGGGAACGGGCGCGCGAGCAGATCGGTGCCCGGCCGCCGCGCGAGACCGGGCCGGATCCCTATGCCGTGCTCGGCGTTTCGCGCAGCGCGACCGACCGCGAGGTGCGGGCCACCTGGCGTGATCTGATGCGCAAATATCATCCGGATACGCTGGCGGGGCAGGAGGGCGGGGAGAGCATGGCCAAGTCCGCCGCCGATAAGGTCGCCCGCATCAATGCCGCCTGGGACCGCATCAAGCGTGAGCGGAAACTCTGATCGCATGAGTGCGATCATCGAGCTGTCCAGCCCGAACAACGACGCGCGACCGGATGACGAACCGATCGACATTCTCGTGCTGCACTATACCGGTATGCAGACCGGACAGGCGGCGATCGATCGTCTGCGCGACCCGGTGGCGAAGGTCTCCTCGCATTACGTGATCGAGGAGGATGGTCGCATTTTTCGTCTGGTGCCCGAGGAGCGCCGCGCCTGGCATGCCGGTATCTCGCACTGGCGTGGGCATGAGACGCTGAATGGGCGTTCGATTGGCATCGAGATCGTCAATCCTGGCCATGACTGGGGCTACCGGCAGTTCCCGGTGCTGCAACTGGTCTCGGTGGTCGACCTTTGCCTGGAAATCCTGTCGCGCCACCCGATCCCGGCCCGCAACGTGGTGGCGCACAGCGACATCGCTCCCGACCGCAAGCAGGACCCCGGCGAGTTGTTCGACTGGCGCGGTCTGGCTCGCAATGGTGTGGGGCTGTGGCCGGATGGCTGCGACGACCTGGGCGACATCGGCGCGTTGCGCACCGCCTATGATCTCGCGCCGGTGCGCGCCGCGCTGCGCGAGGTCGGCTATGGTGTGGGTGCGCAGGGTGGCGATGACCGCGACCTGGCCACCGTGTTGCGCGCCTTCCAGCGCCATTGGCGGCCGGAGGCGATCACCGGCCAGGCGGACTTCGGCACTGTTGCCCGGCTGTTCGCCGTGAGGGCCATGCTTGACGGCTGAGAGTGCGGGGCGCAAGCAGCGCATCTCCAAACGGCTGGGCGGCCGCTGGTGGCAGGGTAACCGGCCATTGGAGGAAAGTCCGGGCTCC
>CAIVDX010000306.1 GCA_903904805.1 uncultured Rhodospirillales bacterium | reverse complement strand
GGTGATCACCGAGGTGGGCGCTGATCTGGAGGCCTTTGCGCTGAAGGCGGCGCAGCAGGATGATGCTGATTTCGCCGGCATCTTCAGCAAGGCGGGCGCGAAGGTGCAGATGTTCGATGCGCAGGCGCTGGAGGAATGGCGTGTGGTGGCCGAGGCGACGGCGTGGAAGGATTTCGCCGCGCGCAATGCCTCGTGCGCCGAGATCCTGAAGCTGGCGGAGAAGATCGGCGCGTGAGTTCGATCGCCGCCGAGCTTGGTGAAAATGCCGCCGAGGCCAATGACGTTCCGACCAGCGGGGTGCTGGGCGGGGTGCAGTGGGTGCTTGATCGCATCAATGCGGTGATGGCGGTGCTCTCGTCGCTGGCGATCGCGCTGGCGGGGTGCGTGCTGACCTGGGAGGTGGTGGGGCGCTATTTTCTTGGCATTCCCAGTGACTGGCAGGATGAGCTGTCGGTGTTTCTGCTGATCGGCGCGACGTTCGCGTCGGCGGCCTGGACCCAGGCACGGCGCGGCCATGTGGCGATCGATGTGATGGCGCATATTCTGCCGCCCGGCCTGGAGCGGCTGCGGCATGTGCTGGCCGACCTCGCGGCGTGCCTGTTCTGCGGCTATTTCACCTGGAAAAGCTGGCAGCTGCTGATGGAGGCGATCGAGGATGATCAGATCTCCTCCACTGCCTGGGGGCCGCCGATGTGGATCCCCTATTCGGCGATGACGGCGGGGATGGCGTTGCTGAGTTTGCAGATCCTGCTTCAGCTGTTCGCCGGCGTTGGTCAGCTGCGGGCGCGGCGATGACGCCGCTTGAGCTTGGTCTGGCCTATGGCGGCACCACGCTGCTTGCCTTGTTCTCCGGCATTCCGATCGCCTTCGCGCTGGGCGGTGTGGCGACGATCTTCATGATGATGTTCATGCCGGCCGCCTCGGTCGATACGATCGCGCAAAATGTCTATGAGGAGCTGGCGAGCATCACGCTGCTGACGATTCCGCTGTTCATCCTGAAGGGGGCGGCGATCGGCAAGTCGCGGGCGGGCAAGGATCTGTATGACGCCTTGCATGTCTGGCTGAACCGGGTGCCGGGCGGGTTGGGCGTGGCGGTGGTGATTGCCTGCGGGTTGTTCGCGGCGATGGCGGGATCGAGCCCGGCGACCTGTTCGGCGATCGGCAGCTCGGGAATCCCCGAGATGCGCAAGCGCGGCTATTCGCCCGGCTTCGCGGCGGGGCTGGTGGCGGCGGGTGGCACGTTGGGAATTTTGCTGCCGCCGTCGGTCACGTTGATCCTTTATGCGGTGGCGGCGCAGCAATCGCTGGGGCGTCTGTTTCTTGCCGGGCTTGGGCCGGGTGTGTTGCTGGTGGCGATGTTCGCCGTCTATGCCATGCTGCATTGGACGCGCGAGCGGGATCGGGCGTTGGCCGCGGGCAAGCAGGATCATGCGATCCTGATCCGTGACAGCTACACGATGAAGCAGAAATTCCAGGCGCTGCCGCGGGTGATGCCGTTCCTGGTGTTGCTGGGCGGCGTGATGATCGCGCTGTATGGCGGCATCGCCACGCCCTCGGAGACCGCTGGGTTGGGCGCGGTGCTGGCGCTGGTGTTGATCGCGGTGGTCTATCGGGCGTGGAAACTCTCAGACCTGAAGCCGATTTTTGCCGGCTCGCTGGGCGAGAGCGGGATGTTGCTGATGATCATCGGCATGAGCCTGCTCTACAGCTATGTGATGAGTTATCTGCATATCAGCCAGGGTGCGGCGGGCTGGATTGTGAGTCTGCATCTGTCGAAATGGCTGTTGCTGACGGCGCTGTTGCTGTTGATCGTGGTGTTGGGCTTCTTTTTGCCCCCGGTGTCGATCATTCTGATGACCGCTCCGATCATTTTGCCGCCGCTGCGTGCGGCGGGGTTCGATCTGATCTGGTTCGGCATCATCATGTCGGTGGTGATGGAGATGGGGCTGATTCATCCGCCGGTGGGTTTGAACATCTTCGTCATCAACCGCATCGCACCTGATGTGGGCCTGGGACGGATCATCTGGGGCACGCTGCCTTTCGTGCTGCTGATGGCGATCGCCGTGGTGATTTTGTCGATCATCCCCGGCATCGCGATGTGGCTGCCCAACCTGGTCTATGGTTGATCCCAACGGCCGAACGTTTTTTGCTTCGTTTTTTCATCAAAGACGTTTCTTCCCTTAGCTGACGATGGCATTGCCGTTCGAGAAACCGACGTGGCTGGCCAGAAAAGCCTTGGCCGTGAGGCTGGAGGGCTCGTTCAGCAGGATCACGCCATGGGTGGTCGATGCCCCGGTGATGGCGATCGCGTGCTGCCCGCCGATGGTTTCGTCATAGGCCTTCAGCGTCGCGCTGGTGGCGCCTGACAGGGTCAGCTGGTCGAGCCCGAAGCTGAAATTGCTGATTTCCTCGATGCCGCCTGCCGCGGTGAGCGGTGCGGCGACGAGTGTGCGCCCGGAGCCCAGGGTGATGATGTCTGGCGTGCCGAGGAATGTGGGGGTGGCGGCGGTGAGGCCGGCGCTGACCGAGGCGGTGTTGCCGGTGAGGTTGAGATTGATCGGGGTGGTCAGGCCGGTGAGGTTCAGTGCCTTGCCGCCGGTGTTGCCGGTGAGGGTGGCGGCGGTGAGTTTGGTGTCCTTTGCCAGGGTGGCGGCGGCGCCGACCATGGTGGCGGTGCTGTCGGTGATGGTGAAGCCGGCGACCTGTGCGGTGGTTTGCAGCGCGGCGGCCTGGGCGATGGTGGCGCCGGTGATGGCGACGGCACCGGCTGGCAGCAGTGTCAGCAACGCGCTGTCGGCGGTGAGCTGGGTGGCGGTCATGCCAACCCTGTCGGCGCCGGTGAGGCTGATCGCGGTGATGCGTCCGGCGGCGGCCATGGTTTGCAGGGCCGCGAGGTTGGTGCTGATGGCGCCGGCACTGTCGGCGATGGCTACGGTGCCGCTTTGGGTGGCCAGCGCCTGCGCGACGCTGACGGCGGCGTTGACGGTGAGCGTGAGCGTGGCCCAGTCGCCCCAATAGCTGCCGTTATAGGCACGGACCTCGATGCTGTCGGTGCCGGCAGACGTGGCGACGATGCTGACGGTGGCGAGGCTGGCGGTGGTGATCGCGCTCGCCGCGCTGGTGGTGGCGGTCTGGGTGACGCCGGCGAGGGTGAGGTGATCGGCGCTGTTGGTTTCGTAGAGTTGGTATTGGGTGACGGACTGGCCGGCCTTGGGGTTGGTGGCGGTGATGTGGCTGGCCAGCGCGACCGTGGCGCCGATCGAGGTGGTGAGGCCGGTGGTGGTGGTGACCGTGGGCGTGTCGAGTTCATAGACCACCACGGTGGCCGGGTTCACGCCGGTGAATTCCTGGCTGGCGGCGTGCGGGCTGGCGACGATGATGTCGTTGGCGTCGCCGTCATGGGCGCTGTTGAGGATGGTGCCCCCGGGGCCGCCATAGGTGATGTTGTCGATCAGCGTGGCGCTGCTGCCGCTGCCGCCGGCGACGGTGGTGATGTGGCCGCCGCCGGAGGTGGTGACGAAGGCCACGATCTCGCCGGCGGTGAGCGTGTTCACCCAGCCGGCGCTGGCGGCGACGGGGCCGTTATAGGCGACGATCCACTCGCCGTTGGCGATGCCAGGAATGCCGACCAGCGGGCTGGAGGCTGGCAGGGTGGCGCCGGCCTTGGCGGCGATGTCGGAGGCGAGGATCCAGCAGCCATCGAGGTTCCAGGTGGCACCGACGAAGCTCTGCGCGGCGGCGCAGATCGAACCTGGCGTGGCCTGACCTGGTGTGGCGGCGGCGGCGGCGGCGTTGGTGACGATGGCGGTGGAGCCCTGGTAGGCGAAATAGCTGGCGTTCTCGAGCAGGATATAGGGGTTGGCGGCGTAGCTGTTGGCGAGTGACGCGTTGGTGGCGCCGTAGAGCGAGATGGTGGCGGTGTCGCCCAGGTCGCTGCCGGTGACGAAGCTCAGCGTGTTCAGCGCGCCGAAGGTGGCGTTGGTGTAGGTGCCGGAACTGGCCTGGTAGGTGAAGACGATGCCGGCGGACCAGGCGTCGGAGGTGACGTTGGTCAGCGCGTCGCTGTGGCCGTTGCCGAGCAGGTGGCCCATCGCGGCGGTGCGGTAGCTGGCGGTGTATTCGTTTCGGTCGAGCACGCTGAGGACGAGGTAGGCGGGGTTGGCGGTGGCGGCGGTG
>CAIVDX010000305.1 GCA_903904805.1 uncultured Rhodospirillales bacterium | reverse complement strand
GCGGGCGGCGGTGCGGGGGGAGAGGCCCTCGGATTCCAGGGCGGAGAGGTAGGAGCGGATCAGGGCGGCATCGGCGGCGCCGGGCGCGGTGTGGTGGCCGGCGGCGTGGGTGGCGAAGGCGTCAAGATCGGCCTGGTAGGCCAGCAGCGTGTTGCGGGCGGCACCGCGTTCGGCGGCGAGCATTTCCAGGAAGGATTCGATGAAGCGGTCAGCCATGGCCCCCCGCTGTGGTGATCAATGGACGGGGAGCTTGTCGGTGGGGATGGTGTGGCTGATCTGCTGGGTGCGCGGGGCGGGCGGAAACATGCCGAGGACCAGCACGCCGGCGCCGGCGAGGATGATCAGCAAGAGCAGAAATATGAGGAAAAACTTTCCCATCAGCCTTGTCCACGCTCCCCGGATGTGGGGGATTGAAAGTGGGGTGTGCTAGCCTTGGCGGCGAAGGGGTGCAACAGGGCAGTGAGCGATAGCAGAGACGCGCCAGCTTTGGGTGGTTCAGGTCGGGGTCAGCGGACGGTCGTGCTGGTTGGCCTGATGGGGGCCGGCAAGACCTCGATCGGCAAGCGCCTGGCCGCGCGGCTGGGGCTGCCGTTTCGCGATGCCGACAGTGAGATCGAGGTCGCCGCGGGGTGCACGGTGGCGGAGATTTTCGCGCGCTTTGGCGAGGCGGAGTTCCGTGAGGGGGAGCGGCGTGTGATCGCGCGGCTGCTCGCCGGGCCGCCGATGGTGCTGGCGACCGGTGGCGGGGCCTGGATGGATGCGCAGACACGCGCCAGCGTGCGGGCCTCGGCGGTCAGCGTGTGGCTGCGCGCGCCGGTGGAGGAGCTGGCGCGGCGGGTGAGCGGGCGGTCGCATCGGCCGCTGCTCAACCAGGGCGACCCTGGGGAGATTCTGCGGGGTCTCGCGCGGGTGCGTCACCCGGTCTATGCGGAGGCGGATATCATTGTGGACTGCACAGAGGATCCCCCGGACGTGACCACTCAGACCGTGATCGATGCCCTGTCCGCCTGGGAGCCGCCGCGTCGGCTGCGGGTGCAGGTGGGGCGCGCGCCCTATGATGTGATGGTGGGCGGTGGGCTGCTGGCGCGGGCCGGCGCGCTGCTGGCGCCGGTGCTGCCGCAAAAGCGGGCCATTGTGATCTCCGACGAGACGGTGGCGGAGATTCATCTGCCGCGGCTGATGGGCGGGTTGGCCGAGGCGGGATTCGAGGCGGCGAGCCTGCTGGTGCCGCCGGGTGAGACGTCGAAATCGCTGCCGAGCTTCATCGAGCTGGTGGAGCGGGTGCTGGCGATGCGGCCGGAGCGGCGGACGGCGATCGTCGCGCTGGGTGGCGGGGTGGTGGGCGATCTGGCCGGCTATACGGCGGCGAGCGTGCTGCGCGGGCTGCCGTTCGTGCAGGTGCCGACGACGTTGCTGAGCCAGGTGGATTCGTCGGTGGGCGGTAAGACCGGGGTGAATGCGAGCCAGGGGAAGAATCTGGTGGGCGCGTTCTGGCAGCCGCATGCGGTGCTGGCCGATACGGACACGCTGGCGACGCTGCCGATCCGCGAGCTGCGGGCGGGCTATGCGGAGATCGTGAAATCGGGGCTGATCGGCGATGCGGATCTGTTCAGCTGGTGCGAGGCGAACGGGCGCGATGTGATCGGCGGCGATCCGGCCGCGCAGGCCGAGGCGGTGATCCGCACCTGCGCGTTCAAGGCGCGCGTGGTGGGCGATGACGAGCGCGAGGAAAAGCCGAATGACGGGCGGGCGCTGCTCAATCTCGGCCACACGTTCGGCCATGCGCTGGAGGCGGAGTTCGGGTTCGATGGCAGCCTGTTGCATGGCGAGGCGGTGGGGATCGGCTGCGGGCTGGCCGCGCGGCTGTCGGCGCGGCTGGGGCTGATCGGCGCGGAGGATGCCGAGCGGATTGGCGCGCATCTGGACTCGTGTGATCTGGCCAGCGATCTTCGCCGGCTGAACAAGCGCCTGTCGGCTGGCACGCTGGTGCGGCACATGATGCGTGACAAGAAGACGCGTGATGGGGCGCTGACCCTGGTGCTGCTGCGCGGCATCGGCCAGGCCTTCACCAGCCGCGAGACGTCCCCCGATGATGTCGCTGCCTTTCTGCGCGACGAAGGATGCGAGGCCTGATCGATGACATTGTCCGCCGCCGTCGCGCGTGAGCCGATCCACACGCGTACCATTGTGCTCAACGGCTATCGCCGGGCGGATGGCAATTTCGACATCGAAGCGACGTTGAGCGACACCAAGGCCTATGATTTCACGCTGAACGATCGCGGCACGCTGGCGCCGGGCGAGAATATCCATGGCATGCAGATGCGCTGGACGGTGACACCGGAGTACGAAATCCTCGCGGTGGAGGCGGCGATGAATGACACGCCCTATGGGCTGTGCCCGCAGGTGGCGCCGAATTTCGGGCGTCTGGCGGGGCTGCGGATCGGGCGCGGGTTCCTGAAGGCGGCGGCGGCGCGGGTGGCGGGGCCGGAGGGGTGCGTGCATCTGCGTGAGTTGATTCAGCAGATGGCGACGGTGTCGTTTCAGACGATTTCGCCGTTGAAGAAGAATTTCGGCACGGTTGAGGCGGGGCGCGGGATTGTGAACACGTGCTACGCGCACGCCTCGACGAGCCCGCTGGTGCAGCAGCGGTGGCCGGAACTTTATACTCCGCCTGCGATCGCGGACTGACTTTTGCAATAAAGCAACGAGCTGGAAAATATAGCAATCGCCAAGCATCTCCGCGGGGTGCGAATTGCGCACGGGCGATATGACATGTTTTTTCGTACGCGCTTGACATCGACCGCGCGTGGCCGCCTGATTTGGCGCAGCCGTTGACCCACCGCAGCCGACAGTCCGTCTCTCACGGCGGGTGATGCTGACCTGGAGAGGCAGATGCCATTGCTGACCATCGCACAGCCCACAATTCTGCGCGGCGGCTTCGGGCCATTTCTGACAGCACGACGTCCCGGGTGCGGCCCGGTCGCCGCAAGGAGCGCATCATGAGCGGCACCACGGTTGTCCAGAGCGGCACGACATATTTCGTCACCTACGACACCTATGAGCTTGGTGCGACGGATGGGTGGTTCGGCAGCGATCGCTGGTCATTGCTTGCAGCGCCATCCAGCTTTTATACCGTCGTCGGCTACGATTCGAACGGCAATCCCGAATATAATGTCACCGAGGCCGTTCTCGGAACCGAAGGCGACAGTGTGACCACCACGCTGCGCGCCGGCCAGGTGGTCGCGGACAGCCAGGATTACAGCTACGGTTTGATAATTGGCAATTCGGTGCTGACCGTGACCGGCAGCCTGAGCGTGATCTGGTTGCCGGTGCAAAATCGCGGCGAAATCGACGTCGCCGCCGGAGGGGGTCTGGCCGCCGGGGGCGGCATCTCTCAGAGCGCGTATGTGCCGATCAATCCGTCGGGAGGCGCACTCGCCAGCAATCAGGGTCTGCTGACGAACGCCGGCAGGATCAACACCGGCACGATCAACGGCGGGCTGTATGAAGGGCTGGGCGGCGTTGTGGTCAACAACGTTCTTTTCAGCACCATCGAGATCGCCGGCATCATCAATCTGAGCCAATCCGGCTTCAGCAGCGCCAATTTCATCAATGCCAGCTTCGACCCTGGGTCGGTGGTGCGGATGAATGGGGTGAGCAGCGAATTCCGTGTCGGCGGCAACGCGACGCTGTCGAACCTGACCTTCCAGTTCGGCGCCAATATCGGCACCATCGATGCCGGCGGGACCCAGGACTATACCTCATTGCTGACCGGGTTGGGTTCACCTGGCACGGTGACTCTGGGCAGCTCGGTGAGCCTGAATATCGCCAACACCAAGTTCTATGTCTCCACCGGGCATACGCTGGTTTCCGACACCGCGATCATCAGCACGCTGGCGACAGATAGTCTAGACTTCAATGGGCAGGCGTTCATTTCGGGCGTGATTCTGCCGGGCTATACCGGCCTGCAGACATTGACCGAGGGGGTGTTTCGCAACGATGCGCTGCTGAAGATGGCGGCGGCGAATGCGAGCTATAACATCGACGACATCGATTTCTATAACGACGCCGCCGGACTGATTCTGGTGTCTGGCGGATCGGTGTTCGACAAGCAGATCACCAGCACATTCGACAATGCCGGCGGTGTAACGATTGGCGGCGGCGGCAATCTGTTTGCCTTCGACAAGATTTTCACCAACGAGGCCGGCGGTACGATCGACCTGGTGCAGAATGCGAGCGGCTCGGGGTCGCTGTTTCTGAGCACCGAGGACATTCAGCAGACCTTCACGCTGGGTGTTGCCGGCCCGAGTTGGACCAATGACGGGCTGATCTCGCTGACATCCGCGCTGAGCACGCCCAGCGGCACCGGGCCGGAGCTGTCGGTGGGCGATTTTATTCTGCTCAATGGCGCGGGGGGGCCGCTGAACAGCCCGACGCTGACCAACAACGGCACGATCGTGCTCGACGCCGGCCAACTGCAGTTGGGCAGTGCGGTGGTGACCGGCGGCACCATCGTCAATGATGGCGGCAACATCAATGGCGGGACGGTCAGCAACGCGGTGCTGAGCGGGCTGGTCACTCTGAGCGGCAACAGCTGGCTCGAAGCCGATAGTTTTGTAGCCGATACGGTGTACAGCGCCCCAACGCTTGATGTGTCCGGGCAGGTGATTTTCGCCAACCAGGCCTCGCTGTCGGGTGTGGCGGTGAATCTGCTTGCTGGCACTGGCGAGAATGTGCTGTGGCTCGATGAGAGCCAGCTTGTGCTGGGGCCGACGACGGTGCTGACCGCGAGCGCTGCCACCACCTATCTGCAGGGATTCTTCAACGGCACGACGCTGGACAATCAAGGCCAGATCAATGTGGATGGCACCAGGCTGTTTGTGCAGACCAGCGTGTTCACCAACCATGGCGCGGTGACCGTCGCGGCGAATGCGGCGATGGAGTTGACCGATGGTTTTGGCAGCAGCGGGGTGTTCGGGGCGCAGCAGCACGCCGACAATGCCGCGGATGGCTCGATCGTGGTCGATGCCGGCGGCGCGCTGACGGTCTATCAGCTGAACAGCGTGACCTATGAGATCCTCAGCAATGAGGGACAGATCCAGATCGACAATGGCGGGTTGCTGAACGGGCAGGTTGATCAGTTCAATAGCGGATCGCTTTTCATCCAGAGTGGCGGACAGTTGGATGGCACGGTGGTGGGTGGCACTGTCTATGGCGCCGGCGCGGATGTGATCGGGTCGTCGCAGATTTCGGCGACCTGGGTTGGCAACATGAATGTGTGGGGCACCGCGGCGCTGTATGGCTCCATTCTGCCGAGCATCGCCGGCACCGGGGTGACCATCGCGGTGAGCCCAGACGCGCAGGGGTTCGGCACCGCGGAGTTGGCGCTGGGCAATCCGTTGACCGGCAATGGCGCGTTGGCAGCGGTGACGGTGGATATCGGGTCGTCGACGATGGCCGCGGCGTGGCTGGCGGCGAACAATGATGTGACGCTCGGCAGCGATGTGATCATCAATCAGACCGGTCATTACGCCGGCATGCAGACCGACACCAACCTTGCCAGCGCGAATGCCGGCACCTTCGATCTGAAGGGCACGCTGAACGCCAATTTCACCAATGGCAGCTTTGTCGTGCAGGGGCTGGGGAATTTCATCAATGACGGCGTGATCAATATCGCCAATGGCGAGACGCTGACGGTGGATTCGCTCTTCACCCAGAGCTCGGCCGGCGCGGTGAATGTCGCCAATGGCGGTGTGCTGGATCTGGAGGGGGCAACCAACCTCGGCGCCGGCGCGGTACTGAGTTTCGCTGCCGGATCGACACTGGATCTGGCTCAGGCGCTGACCGGCGGGACGCTGAATCTGGCCGGTGTGGATGTCGCCGGATCGAGCATCACCAACAGCGGCACGCTGAATGGTGTGACGGTGAATGACACGCCGACCACCATCACCGGCACGGTGACGTTGCAGAATGTCACCTGGTATGGCTCGCCGATCGTCGCCGGCGATCTGATCCTGGCGAACGGTGACGCCTTTCTGCCTGAGCCGCCGGTCAATGCGATGCCGACGCTCGACCTGGCCAGCCATTCCGGCACGTTGGATTTCTCGACCGCGCAGACATTCGCCGCGGCGGCGATCGCGCTGGGTGCTGCACCCGGTCTGCCGGCCTCCGTGGTGGAGATTGGCGGGACGGCTGGCGGGGTGTCGGTCACGCTGGCGAGCAGCGGGACGATCACGCAGAGTGGCGTGGCGGCCGGTGGCGCGGGCGCGCTGATCGGCGGAGCGAGCGGGTCGAGCTTCGACAATCTCGGGACCATTCTTGCCAATGCGACGAATGGCGCGCTGTCGATCGGCACGCTGGCCGGCTTCACCAACGCGGGTGTGGTGCAGGTTTCCAACGGCGACAGGCTGAGCACGTCGTCGGCGTTCGAGCAGACGGCTTCGGGCTCGCTGGCGGTCGCCGGCGGGGCGACGTTCGGCGTTTCCGCTGCGGCCCTCACGATCGATGCGGGCGCGACGCTTGGCCTTGCCTCGGGGGCGGCGCTGCTGCTGACCGGCGGGACGATCACCGGCAACGGCACCATCCTGGGCGACGGCGCGACGCTGGCGGGCAGCGGCACGCTCAGCGCCAGCACCTGGCTGGGATCGCCGACCATCACCGGCTCGATCGCGCTGGGCGGTGGGGTGGCGTTTCAACCAAGCCCAACCAGCATCGCCGCTCCGACGATTGCCATCTCCGGCGATGGCGCCACGCTCGATGCGACCGGCGCGTTCCCCGTGCTGAGCGGGGTGAACATCTCGCTCGGCGCACATGATGCGGGCCAGCCGGCGGCCGCACTTGCGGCCGGCAACCAGGCGCAGTCCAGCTCGCTTCTGCTGGATTCGACGGTGACGCTGACACAATCGGACAATTTCGCTGCCCTCACCGGCTCCAGCAGCAGCACGATCGAGACGGACGGCAGCGTGTTGGCCGGGATTGGCGGCGGCACATTCTCGGTGACCGGCATCGCGCAGTTCACCAACACGGGCACAGTCTCGGTTCAGAATGGCGACGCGCTGACTATCCAGACCGCGGTTCTCAACACCGGCACGTTCATCGACCAGGCGATGGCCAGCTTCACCGGATCATTGTTCGGCAACGGGTTGACCGGGACGATCATGGTCTCCAACGGGGCGACCGCGAGCTTCGGCGGCGCGGTGGCGATCGACCAGCAGATATGGATGTCCGGCGGGCAGATCACGCTGGGTGATGTGGGGGCGTTCGCCGGCACGATCGAGAATTTTGCCGGCAACGACCAGCTCGATGTCAGCGGCGAGACGATCACCTCGGCGCAATATCTGTTCGGCCAGCTTCTTCTCACTGATAGCCTCGGCAATAATTTCAGCTTTGGTTTCAACGATACGGTGCAGCCGGACGGCACCAATTTCATGGTGGTGCCGGATGGGTCGGGCGGCACGGTGATCACCGATCAGGTGGCGTGTTTCGCCTCCGGCAGCGCGATCGCGACGGATGGCGGGCTGGTGGCGGTGGAGCATCTGGCGGTGGGCGATCTGGTGGTCACCGCGGATGGCAGGCGGGAGGCGATCGTGTGGATCGGGCATCGGCGCGTTTTGTGCGCGCACCATCCGCGGCCGGAGACGGTCTGGCCGGTGCGGGTGGCGCCGGGGGCGTTCGGGCCGGGGCAGCCGCGGCGGAGCCTGTATCTCTCACCGGATCACGCGGTGTTCGTGGATGGCGTGCTGATCCCGGTGAAGCATCTGATCAACGGCAGCACGATCCTGCAGCAGCCGCGGACCAGCGTGACGTATTGGCATGTCGAGCTGGCACGGCACGAGGTGATCCTGGCCGACGGGCTGGCCTGCGAGAGCTATCTCGACACCGGCGACCGCGCCTCGTTCGGCAATGGCGGGCCGGTGGTGCGGCAGCATCCGGTGTTCGGCGGCGCGCGCTGGGAGGCGTTGGCCTGCGCACCGCTGGTGGTGACCGGCGCGGCACTGGCGCGGGTGCGGCGGAGGTTGGCGGCCTGAGGCACGGCCAGGGGCTTTGCCTTTGGGCCTGGCTGTCATGCCAGCCGTCTACTCCGCTGCGGCGCGGCGGGTCTGCTGCTCCGCTTCATACATCGCGGTGAGCAGGCGGCGGGCGGCGTTGGGGCCGGCGTCGGCGCGGATGTCGAGCATTTTGTGGGTGGGGTCGTAGTCGAACATCTGCTGCTGGCGTTCGAGGACCTCGATGTCTTCGCAGAAGGTGCGGTGGATTTCGGCGAAGATGCGGTCGGTGACGCCGAGGTCGTTGGGCGAGAACTCGTGCGCCTGGCCCCAGAAATAGTGAGAGCTGCTCTCGGTTTCCGGCGTGATGGCGTTGAGGTTCCACATGTTGATGCCATCGACGCGGATGCCATCGCGCGCGCCGGTGCCGGTGGTGGAGGAGCCGATGTTCAGCCGCACGAAGGCCGGGGCGGTGTGCTCGATGATCTGCCAACGGTCCACATTGCCGGCGAACTGGCCGAAGAGCTGGTAGGTGGGCGGCGGCGGGGCGTCGATCACCCAGCGCGTGACGGTGACGCCATCCTCGCGGCGGGCGACATCGACCTCGGCCTTCATGGTGGTGGCGGCGTTGCCGATGGTGCGGCCGTGCACGTAGGTGAGGTGGGTGAGATCCAGCAGATTATCGACGATCAGCTGCCAGTTGGCCTTCACGTGGAAGAGGGTGTTGCGGCTGCCGTATTTTGCGTCGGTGAAGAAATGGAAGTCGCAGATGGTGTCGGGGTTGGCGAGCGCGGGGTCGCCCATCCAGATCCAGACCCAGCTGTGGCGCTCGACCACCGGGTAGGCGCGGACGCGCGCGGCGGCGGGGATGTCGGCCTGGCCGGGGATGGCGGCGCAATGGCCGTCGGCGCCGAATTCAAGGCCGTGATAGATGCATTGGATGTTGTTGCCGACGATGTTGCCCAGCGAGAGCGGCACGCGGCGATGGGCGCAGCGATCTTCCAGCGCGACGGGGGTGCCGTTGGGCTGGCGGAACAGCACCACCGGCTCATCGAGGAATGTGCGGGCGAGCGGCTTGGGGCCGAGTTCGCCGGCCATCGCGGCGACATACCAATGATTGCGCAGGAACATCTTTTTTGCCTCCCTCGGAGCCCGCTGAGGGGCCGTTGGCAAAATTCTATGACAGAAACGGCGCGGGGAGAAGGGGTTCAGGCCTTCAACTGCGCGAGTGTGCCGGCGATGTCGCCCATGCCCCAATGCTCGGCGAGTTTGCCGGCGCGGATGGTGAAGATGTCGCAGGAGGTGAAGCGCAGCTTTTTGCCGGTGGCGGCGATGCCGAAATAGGGGCCGCCATGGGTGCCTTCATAGACGAAGCTGGCGGCGAGTTTGTCGGCGGTGAGCACGCTGGCCTCGACGGTGACGACCAGGTCGGGGATGCCGATGAGGCGGGCGTTGAAGAAATCGACCGTTGCCTGTTTGGCGGATTTTCCCGGTGGGGCGGAGGGGGCGGCGGCGCTGACCTGGTGGTTCACATAGTCGTCGGCGATCAGGGCGGCGAAGCCGGCGATGTCGTGCGCGGTGAGGGTGGCGGCGAAGCGGTCGAGCAGGAAGCGGGCGGTGTCGGGCTCATCGGCCGCGGCGGGCAGGGCGATCGCGGTGGAGGCGAGGGCAGCGATGAGGATGGCGCGGCGGTTCATGCTGGCAACTCCGATGTGGACGCACAAACGCTAGCATCGCGCTGGTCGGTCGGCGATGGCGCCGGCGATGCCGATAGCGTGACTGGTTTGGCCGCGCCGGACGCCCCATCTGAGGGGTGACAACAATCGGGTTGTTTGGAGTTGGGTTATGACGAAGACAGCTGAAGAACAGGCCGGCGATCTGTCGGCGGACCTGGCGGCGTTGCGGCGTGATGTCGCGCAGCTGACCTCGACGATGGGCAAGCTGGTGAGCGGCAAGGCGCATGCGGCGAGTGATTCGCTGACGGGCGCGATGGGCGAGGCGGGCGACACTCTCGCCGGTCAGGCCAGCCGGGTGGCCGCGCATGTTGGCGCGGCGAGCGGTGAGATCGAGTCGTATGTCGCGCGCAATCCGTTGGCCGCCGCACTGGTGGCGTTCGGCGTGGGGTTGACGTTGGGGCTGGTCAGCCGACCGAAGGGATAGCGCGGTGCGGCGGCTTGCGCTTGGGGTGATGGGCGGGCTGGCGGCCCTGGGGTGCCTGATCGTGGCGTTGGCGTTCGCCACCTATGGCGGGTTTGTCGCGCTGGAGCGGGCACTGGGGACGGTGGATGCCGCGTTGATCGTGGCCGGGGTGTATTGCCTGGTCGGGGTCGCGATCATGGTGGCGCTGTCACGCCGCGCGCCGCCCCCTGCCCCCAAGGCGCGTTCGCTGCGCCTGGTTCTGACCGCGCTGACCGAAGGCTATCGCACCGGCCGCAGCCTGCGGCGCTGAGACGCGAAACTGTTTGCTGCCGTTTTTCAAAAACGACGCGCCCAAATTTTTACGCTGCCAGCACTTTTACGATGCCAGCACTTTTACGATGCCAGCACTTTTACGATGCCAG
>CAIVDX010000304.1 GCA_903904805.1 uncultured Rhodospirillales bacterium | reverse complement strand
CAGCGCCGCCACCTCGCGGTCGGAGAGTGCCAGCACATGCGGCAGGATCACCACCTTCTCGCCGGCGCGCGGCGGGCCCGCCAGCTCCGCCGGGCCGATCCAATGAAAGGCGATGCCGGCCTGCAGCAGCGCCTCCGCCGCGCTGCGCGTGGCCACCCGCAGCGCGTCATCGGCCAGCTCCGCCTCCGCCGAACGCCGCGCCCAGCCCTCGTCGCCGGCATGATCCTCGATCCAGCCGGCCCGAAAGCTCGCCGGCGAATAGACCAGACCCACCGCACCGGGATCAGGCCGCGCCGCGATCAATTGGCGCCCGAGCATTCCGGCGAGCAGGCGCAGATCATCCGCGAGCGAGGCGCCACGGGCCCCCATCGCACCGTCCGCGCCGACGAAATCGCCGGTCTCATCCCAGATCACCACGCCGCGCGCGCCCTGCAGCGCGCTGTGCCACAGCCGCCAGACCTCGCGCGGCCCACCCTCGAAGCCGGTGGTGAGCAGCACCAGCCCGGGATTCATCGCCCGCGCGATGTCGATGGAGAATCCCATGTCATAGGCCTCCATCACATCCACCGCATGGGCGAGCAGGCTGTAATCATAGCCGCCCCAGCCGGGCATCTGCGCGCCCTCGATCGCCGCGCGTGCCGAGGGGTCGGCCGCATGCACCGCATCGCTGCCCGCCCGCAGCGCGCGCGCGAAGGCCACATCCATATACGCCTTGAAATCACCCCAGCCGGAAAGATTGCCGTCGCCATCCCGCAATCGCGCCCGCGCCGCGTCGGTCGACAGCGGCATCACCGCCCCCCACGCCGTGAAATCGCTGCCCCATTGCGCGTTCAGCGCGGCGAGCGAGGCGTAATGTCCGCGCAGCCAACGTCGGAACCCGGCAAGCGATGCCGGTGAGAGATCGAAATCCCACGCCGCCGACAGATCGCCGATGCCGGTCTCGTCCCCCAACGAATAATAGAGCGGCCGGTAGCGCCCATAGGCCCGCACATGCGCGGCCAGACGCCGGGCAATGCGATCGCGCCACACCGGATCATCCAGCGACGGCTCGCGGCGCCACACGGCCGGATCGGCCGGCGCGGCCTGATGCCGCGCCTGCAGATCGGTGAAGGCCGCGCTCGGATCACGGTCAGGCCACCAGCGATGATAGGGCGCGTAGAAATCGGTGGCGATGTTCTCGACGAAAAAGCGCTGATGCGTCGCCACATAGGGCGACACGTTGCGCGCCACGACCTGGGGCGTCAGCGGGCCCACCCGCTCGGGAGAGACCAGCCCGCCCACACCGCCCAAGGCAGCCACCCCGCGCAGATGCGCCGGCCCGCGCACATGCCACGCGATGGTCGACCATTGCAGCCAATCCTCGGCCTGAACCGAAAAACCCATCAGGCTGCCGAGCACGGCGAGAGCGGCGATGCGGGCCATCCCCCGCCAGTAGCCGATCCGACCGCCCCCTTCTACAACGCCGACATCTGAACCACGGTGACCACCCTGCTCGACCGCGTCAAAGCCCGTCTGAGACCCCTGGTGCATGGCCGGCGCGCCCGTGCCCGCGCCCGCGCGCTCGCCCGCAGCGCGCCGCATCTCGACCAGGCCGCGCTGCGCGCCCAACTCGCCGCGCTGCCGATCCCGCAAGGCACCATCGTGCTGGTGCACAGCGCGCTGAAAAGCCTCGGCTACGTCGAAGGCGGAGCCAACGCGGTGGTGGCGGCGCTGATCGAGACCATCGTCACCTGGCGCGGCGGCACCCTCATGCTGCCCTGCTACAGCATCGAGGGCGGCATGTTCGCCACACTCGCCGCCGGCCGACCGTTCGACGCGCGGACCACGCCAAGCAATCTCGGCGCGATCCCCGAGGCCTTCCGCCGCCATCCGGGCGTGCTGCGCAGCTGCCACCCCACCCACAGCTTCGCCGCCATCGGCCCAGCCGCCGCCTGGCTGCTCGACGGTGCCGCCACCGCCACGACAAGCTTCGGCGCCGACACCCCGCTCGCCCGCCTGCGGGAAGCCCCCAGCCAATTGCTCGGCCTGGGCAGCGATATCGGCCATGTCACCTATTACCATTGCCTGGAGGATCTCGAGGACTTCCCGATCGATGTCTATGCCCCCGAGCTTTTCACCCTCACCTGCACCGACCGGCTAGGCGAGGTCCACCGCATGACCCTGCGCGGCCACGCGCCGGGGGTGCTGCAGGCCCGGCGCATCGACCATCCGACCCAGACCGCCCTGCGCGCCCTGTTCCAGGCCGCGCTGGAACGCGAGGCCGGCCTCAGCTGGCACCGCGTCGGCACCGCCGCCTGCTGGCTGGTCGACGGCCCGGCGATGTACCGCACCATCGCCGACTTGCTGGCGCAGGGACAAACCATCTATGGCAGCGTGCATTCCAGCCCCAGATCATCGCCATGATAAAGCAGCTCCTTCTCGCCGCCCTGCCCGACACGACCGCGGCGAAGCTGCGCCAGTTCGCCTGGCGCCGCGGCCTGCCGGTGGAGGCACGCGCGGCGATCCGGCGCGACCGCGAGGATTTCCTCCGCCCCGACCCCGGCCCGGCGGCCACCATCGAGGCACTGCTGCTCTGGCTCGCCAACGCGCAGGATCACAGCCTGAGCGAGGATGGCGGCTTTTCGCGCGACTGGGGCTATCTGCATGGCTGGGCCAGCTCCTACCCGGAGACCACCGGCTACATCATTCCCACCCTGATCGCCGAGGCCGCGTTCGACCGCCCAGACCTGCTGGCGCGCGCCCGCCGCGCGCTCGACTGGCTGGTCGCCATCCAGCTGCCTGATGGCGGCTTCCAGGGCGGGCGCATCGACCAGCGGCCAATACTCTCGGTCACCTTCAACACCGGCCAGATCCTGCTCGGGCTGGTCGCCGGCTATCGCCAGTTCCGCGACAGCGCGATGCTCGAGGCCGCCCATCGCGCGGCGGCGTTTCTGCGCGACAGCCTCGGCGCCGACGGTGCCTGGCGTTCCCATCCCAGCCCCTTCGCGCTCGCCGGCGACAAGGTCTACGAAACCCATGTCGCCTGGGCCCTGTTCGAGGCCGACAGGCTCGACCCCGCGCAGGGCTACGGCGAGGCGGCGATGCGCCAGATCGCCTGGGCGATCT
>CAIVDX010000303.1 GCA_903904805.1 uncultured Rhodospirillales bacterium | reverse complement strand
GCGATCTCCTTGCCGCCGGCGATGCGCGGGGCGGTGGTGGGTTCGACCATCACGATGTCGCCAGGTTTCAGCACGTCGGACATGCGGCGCGGGGTGGGGCCGAGGGGGACGGTCTGGTAGGGCTGGGCGTCGGCACCGGTGGGCATCGGCAGGGTGGGGCGGGCCCAGCTGGTTTCGGCCAGCAGCATCGGCAGGATTTTGGGCGTGGGTTTGGCCTGCGGGGTGGGGCCGGGTTCGAGCCAGCCGAGGCGGGCGTCGGCGTCACCTGATTCGATGACTTCGGCGAGGCGCCAGTCGGGCAGCATGCCGGGCGGGCGGGCGGCGTCGGCGAGGTCCTGCTGCCAGCGCTGGGCGACGGCGGTCGCACCGGCGAGGCGGGCGACGGGGCCGCGCCAGCCGCCGCGGGCGCGGTCATAGGCGATCAGGCCGCGGCGCAGCGCGGTGTCGGCGGCCTGTTGCAGCTGCGGGTCGAGGCTGGTGCGAACGGTGAGGCCTTCGCCGGTGACCTTGTTGGCGGCGTAGTGGTCGAGCAGTTCGCGGCGGACCTCCTCGGCGAACCAGTCGGCCCCGGGGGCGAATTCCGGGCGCTGATAGGGGGCGGCGCGGACGGCGTCGGCCTGGGCGGCGTGGCCCTGCTCGGCGGTGATGACGCGGAGGTCGACCATGCGGTCGATCACATAGTCACGGCGGGCGCGGGCGGCGTCAGGCGCGCGGAAGGGGTTGTAGTTGTTGGGGGCTTTTGGGAGGGCGGCCAGGAACGCCGCCTCGGGAACCGTCAGGTCGTCGAGCGATTTGTTGAAATAGGTCTGCGCGGCGGCGGCGACGCCGTAGCTGTGCAGGCCGAGATAGATCTCGTTGAGGTAGATTTCGAGGATGCGGTCCTTGCTCAGCGTCTGCTCGATGCGCAGGGCGAGCAGGGCCTCGCGGACCTTGCGCTCGATGGAGAGCTCGTTGGTGCCGAGCAGCATGTTGCGGGCAACCTGCTGGGTGATGGTGGAGGCGCCGACGGGGCGGCGGCCGCGGCCCATCTGTTTGAGGTCGCCGAGGCCGGCACGCAGGATGGCCAGCGGGTCGACGCCCTTGTGGGTGAGGAAATTCTGGTCTTCGGCGGCGATGAAGGCGTTTTTCACCAGCGGCGGGATGGCGGTGACGGGGATGAAGATGCGGCGTTCGGAGGCGAGTTCGGAGATCAGGCGGCTGTCGCCGGCATAGATGCGGGTCATCACCTTCGGCTGGTAGGCGAGCAGGCCGTCCACCGTGGGGAGATTTTTCGAATAGCGGTCATACAGGCCGTAGGCGGCGGCGGCGCCGAGGACGCAGGCGATCAGCGCGAGGCTCATCACCAGGCCGAGCAGGCCACCCAGCGTGCGGGCGGCGGCGACGCCGAGGCCGCGGCGGCGGGGGCGCCTGGTGGGCCGGGGCTTTTTCGCCGGTTTGGCCGGCGGCGGGGCAGGCTGTGGCGCAGGCTGTGGCGCAGGCTGGGGGCTGTCGGCCCGGGTCGTCTCAGCGGGGGCGCCCTCGGCGGGGCCGGTGAGGGTGGGCTCGATGCGGGGGGTGCCGGGGCGATTCATGATCGAACCATATCAGCGCGACGTTGGGGCGAAAACGCGGCGGCGGGAAATGGCAGACCCGCTTGCGTGACGGTTTGGCGAACGGTCAGCCGTGGGCTGTCGGGCGGTTCTGGGTGAACCAGCTGTCGACGGCGCGCTGCATCACCCTGGCCATCAGCTGGCGGTGGTCGGGCCGGCGCAGGGCGGCCTCGTCCTGCGGGTTGGACATGAAGCCCATCTCGACCAGCACCGAGGGGATGTCGGCCGATTGCAGCACGGCGAAGCTGGCGTGGCGGGCGGGGCTGGGCAGCACGGGCACGGTGCCGTCGAGGCTGGAGACCACCGATTTCGCCATGCGGGCGGAGCCGAGCATGGTCTCCTGGTGCACCAACGAGGCGAGGATGCGGGCGACATCGGGGGGCACGCCGGTGAAGCCGGGGCCGCCATAGCGGTCGGCGGCGTTCTCGCGCTTCGCCAGGCCGGCGGTCTGCGAGTCGGACGCGGTGTCGGACAGGGTGTAGACGCTGGCGCCGCGCACCGCGGCGTTGGGCAGCGAGTCGGCGTGCATGGAGACGAACAGGTCGGCGCGGGCGCCGTGGGCGAGGTCGACGCGGCCCTGCAGGGGGATGAACACGTCCTTCGCGCGGGTCATGCGGACCTGGTAGCGGCCGGAGGCTTCGAGCAGGCGCTTGAGTTCGAAGGCGGTGGCGAGCGAGACCTGCTTTTCATAGATGCCGCTGACGCCGATGGCGCCGGGATCCTTGCCGCCATGGCCGGGGTCGAGCATCACGATGGGCTTCGGCGGGGCCTTGCCGGAGAGGGTGGGCTTGGGCGCGGGGGCGGCCTGCGCTCGCACCGGCAGCAGGTAGCGCACGGCCACGCCGGAGCCGATCAGGAAGCGTCGGGTGATCACCATGGGTGTTCGGGTAGCACATGCGCGCGACGTTTCGCAGCGTGGAGGATAGGGCATCAAAGCTGCCGCGCTTGCGGAGGGGGGCGGATTGCGTCACAGTGCGGGCACGCTGCGTTGGTGCCTGCCTGTAACCGCGCCCCGCCCGGCCATAACGGCCCAGGCGGATGGTCGCGGGTGTGGAGCGGGCGTCCCGGCAAACCCCAGGTCAAGGAGTGGTGCGTCGCACCTCCGATCGGCCTGACGTGCCAGACCCAACCGGCCCAGCGCCCCATCGGCGCTGTTCTCGCCTGACGCCAGCTTTGGGCGTCGCTCTCCTGGCGCATTCATGTGCGTCGTTCTTTCCAGGCGCCTCCGATGTTCGGGGGCGGCCGCCTGATACAGGGACCTGCGCGCGCCGTGACCGTCCATCTCACTTCAGGACCCCGCACGTCGCTGCCGCACCCGGCACCGGTTCCCCTCTTCACAACCCCCTTCCGCCCTTCCCCCTCAGGCAGGAGGCGCGCCGTGCTGGCGCACCTCCTCCGGCCCTGCGGCGCGCTGACATCGCGCGCCAAGCCGGCCTGTCGTGTGGCCCGGGCGCCCCGGAGCACCACCCACCATGACCAAGCGTATGTTGATCGACTCCACCCACCCGGAAGAAACACGGGTGGTCGTTCTCGACGGTAATCGCCTCGAGGAATACGACGTTGAGACCTCCACCAAGAAGCAGCTGAAGGGCAATATCTACCTGGCGAAGATCGTCAGGGTTGAGCCCAGCCTGCAGGCCGCCTTTGTGGAATATGGCGGCAATCGCCATGGCTTCCTGGCGTTCGGCGAAATCCATCCGGATTATTATCAGATCCCCGTTGCCGACCGGATGCGCCTGCTCGAGATGCAGGAGCAGCAGGCGCGCGAGGAGGAGGCGGCCGATGACGCGGCGGCCGCCGGGCAGTCGCATGATCGCGGCTATGATCGGGGGCATGATCGCCATCCGCGCACGCCCGACATCGAGGCCGAGGCCGTCGAGACCGTGGATGCGCAGAGCGACGAGCAGCCGGAGCATTTCGGTGAGGCGCAGCCGCTGGAGATCGCCGCCGAGGTGATCTCGGCCCCGGCCGGCGACGAGCTGGACATCCCTGCCCCGCCGGCCGATGCGGTCGAGATTGTCGCCGCGGCGGCCGAGCCGATGAGCGAGGCGCCGTTCGCCGATGAGCCGGTGCAGATCGCGCCGGAGGAAAGTGCCGAGTTCGGCGCCGACATGGTGCCCGAGGCGATGGGCATGGCCGATGAGGAGAGCGCTGAGGACATCGCGCCCGACGCCCCTGCCCCAGAGGTGATCGGTGGCGAGAACGATACCTCCGACGATACCGGCCGCGGCGTGCCGGCGCGCTTTCTGCGCAACTACAAGATCCAGGAGGTCATCCGTCGCCGCCAGATCATCCTGATCCAGGTTGTGAAGGAGGAGCGCGGCAACAAGGGCGCGGCACTCACCACCTATATCTCGCTGGCCGGCCGCTATTCGGTGCTGATGCCGAACTCGCCGCGTGGCGGCGGCGTGTCGCGCAAGATCACGTCAGCCGGTGACCGCAAGCGCCTCAAGGAAGTGATCCACGAGCTCGATCTGCCGCGCGGCATGGGGCTGATCGTGCGCACCGCGGGTGCCAATCGGCCGAAGCCGGAGATCAAGCGCGACGGCGAGTATCTGTTGCGTCTGTGGGACGATATCCGCGAGCGCACGCTGCAATCCTCCGCCCCGGCGCTGATCTATGAAGAGGCGAGCCTGATCAAGCGCGCCATCCGCGATGTGTATTCGCGCGATGTGGATGATCTGCTGGTGGATGGCGAGGAGGGCTGGAAGGCGGCGCGCGAGTTCATGCGCATGCTGATGCCCACGCACGCCTCCAAGGTGGTG
>CAIVDX010000302.1 GCA_903904805.1 uncultured Rhodospirillales bacterium | reverse complement strand
GGAGAGACGCCATGACGGACATCGTTGTCATCGAGATCGAGACCGCGGCCGAGATGGCGCATTGGCAGGAGGTGCTGCCGCGTGACTTTCCCGCGGTGAATTTTCACTTCGCCAACAACGCGGCGGATGCGATCAAGGCGGCGCCCAAAGCCAGCGCGATCATCGCCAAGGCGCACGCGATTCCCAGCGCGATGCCATCGATGATGCCCGATCTCACATGGATCCAGGCGCTGACCACAGGGGTGGACCACCTGCTCACCTGCAATCTTGACCGCGACGTGGTGGTGACCAACGCGCGTGGCGCGCATGGCCCGCAAATGTCGGAGCTGGCGTTCTTCTACATGTTGAGCTTCGCGCGCGAGGTCCGCACCGTGCTCGCGGACCAGGAGGCGGCGCGCTGGGCCAGGCGCGGCCAGCGTGTTTTGCTCGACAAGCATGTGCTGATTGTTGGCATCGGCGCGATTTCCGAGGCGTTGGCGGCCAGGTGCAAGGCATTCGGGATGAACGTTGTTGGCATCAGCGACTCCCGCAAGCATGTGGCCCATTTCGACGAGGTGCATCCGCGGGCGGACCTGGTGGCGCAGACCGCGCGGGCGGATTTCGTGATTGTGCTGATCCCCTACAGCCCGGCGACGCATCACATCATCAGCGCAGAGGTGCTCGCCGCGATGAAGCCGAGCGCGGTGTTCATCAATATCGCCAGAGGCAAGGTGGTGGATGAGCCGGCGCTGATCGCAGCCTTGGAGGCGCGCCGCATCGTGGGGGCCGGGCTGGATGTGTTCACCGAGGAGCCCCTGCCCGAGACCAGCCCACTCTGGCGCCTGGACAATGTGATCATCACCCCCAGAATCGGCGGCATGAGCGACACCTACGCCCCCCAGCTGACCCCCCTCGTGACTGCGAATCTGCGCAAGTTTCTCGCCGGCGAGGTCGCCAACCTGGATAACCAAATTTCAGTTTAAAGGATTAACCAGAAAAAATTTTCTGGTTCCTCTTTCAAAAAAGACCACCCGTCCTGTACCGCATTGCGATCCGCCCCCATCCGTCGGATAAGTGCGCATGGACAGCATAGAGCCCTCATTCAACGCGGAGTCGCCCGCCCGCGCGGCGTCGGTGCCGGAAAAAAGCCAGGTGCAGGTCATCGCCCGCGCCGCGGCGATCCTGCGCGCGCTGGAGGATACCCCGCACGGTCTGAGCCTCGGCCAGATCGCCCGAAAGGTGACCTTGGCCCGCTCCACGGTGCAGCGCATCGTCGCGGCCCTTGAGGCGGAGAAGCTGCTCATCGCCGCCTCGCCGACCGGGCGCGTGCGGCTGGGCCCGGCGCTGCTGCGGCTGGCGGCGAGTGTGGAGACCGATTTCGTGGCGATCGCGCGGCCCTTCCTGCGTGAGCTGTCCGCTGAGCTGCGTGAGACGGTGGACCTCTCGGCGCTGCGCAAGGCGAACATGGTGTTCATTGACCAGGTGGTGGGCCCGCAGCGGCTGCGCACGGTGTCGGCCGTGGGTGAGCTGTTTCCACTGCACTGCTCGGCGCCAGGCAAGGCGACGCTGGCGGGGATGAGCGGGTCGGACATCGAGCGGCTGATCGGTCGGCACTATGAGGCGCGCACGGCCCACACCATCACCGGCCACGCCGCACTGGAGCGTGACCTGCAGCGTGTGCGGGCCACCGGGTTGGCGTTCGATCGGGAGGAGCACAGCGAGGGTATCTGCGCGGTGGCTGTGGCGCTGCGCGATCCGATGGGCAATGCCGTGTCGATCTCGGTGCCGGTGCCGAGCCAGAGATTCGCCGGGCGCGAGGATGAGATCGCCGAGGGGTTGCGGCGCACCCGCGCGGCGATCGAGGACCGGCTGGCGATGATGACGGAAAGCTGAAATAACCTCGGCAACGGACGTGAGGGGGAGACCGAGACGTGACACACGAGATCACCAGGCTGCCGGATGGGCTGGCCAGCGCGTCGCGGCCGCGGCTGCGCATCGCGGTGGATATTGGCGGCACCTTCACCGATCTGGCCGCGTTCAACGAGAGGGATGGCAGCCTGCTGTTCGGCAAGGCGCTGTCCACGCATCATGCGTTGGTGGAGGGGATCCAGGCCACGGTCGATGGCGCCGGCGCGAGTTTCGAGGATGCCTATCTGTTTCTGCATGGCTCGACGATCGCGATCAACACGTTGCTGGAGCGGACCGGTGCCACCACCGCGTTGCTGATCACCGAAGGCTTTCGCGACATCTACGAGATCGGCCGGGTGAACCGGCCCGACGCGTATAATCTGTTTTTCGGCAAGCACGAGCCGCTGGTGAAGCGCTCGCTGCGCTTCGAGGTGGCCGAGCGCCTGCGTGCCGATGGGGCCGTGCACAAGGAACTCGACGAGAACGCGGTGCACGCGGTGGCGGCTGATCTCGCGGCGCGCGG
>CAIVDX010000301.1 GCA_903904805.1 uncultured Rhodospirillales bacterium | reverse complement strand
GGCGAAGTCGCGCAACTACGAGGTGCGCCTCGGCGGGGTGATCGCCAACCGCTCGGCGGCGACCGACCAGATCGATAAATACAATGAGCGGACAGGGCTGCGCACGCTGGCGCATTTTCCTGATCTGGACGTGATCCGTCGTTCGCGCCTGCGCAAATCGACGCTGTTCGAGATGGAACCCTCGCCCGAGCTCGAGGCGGTGCAGAACGACTATCTGCGCCTGGCCGCCAGCCTGTGGGCCGGCACCGATCCGGTCGAGGCGCGGCCGCTGAAGGACCGCGATATCTTTGATCTTCTGGGTTTTGACTGATGTCCGCCACACTCGACAGCTATCAGCAGCGGCGTGCCGCACTTGAGGCCTATTTCGACCGTACCGCGGCAGAAACGTGGCGCCGGCTGACCTCCGATGCGCCGGTCAGCCGCATCCGGGCGACGGTGCGCGCGGGGCGCGATGAGATGCGGGCGACGATGCTCTCCTGGTTGCCCGCCAACATGCGCGGGCTGCGCCTGCTCGATGCCGGCTGCGGCACCGGCGCCTTCGCGGTCGAGGCCGCGCGCCGGGGTGCCGAGGTGGTCGCCATCGACCTTTCGCCCACACTCATCGACACCGCGCGCGAGCGCCTGCCCGCGGGCCTTGCCGGCCGGGTGGATTTCCGCGCCGGCGACATGCGCGAGGCCGGCGAGGGGATGTTCGACATCGCGGTGGCGATGGACTCGCTGATCCATTACCGCCCGGCCGACGCGGTGCGTGCGCTGGGCGACATCGCCGCGCGCACACGCGGCCAGATGGTGATCACCTTCGCGCCGCGCACGCCGATGCTCTCAGCGATGCATGCTGTCGGCCAGCTGTTTCCGCGCGGCGATCGCTCGCCGGCGATCGTGCCGGTGGGCGTGCGGACGTTGCGGCGGGGCATCGATGCCGCGCTGGGGCAGGATGGCTGGGCGAGCGCGCGCAGCCATCGCGTCGATCGCGGCTTCTACATCTCGCAGGCGCTGGAGGTGGTGCGGCGGTGAGCAGACGGCGCCCCCCGGTCGCGCAGTTCTGGACCCGGCTCGGCACCGGGTTGCTGCCGTTCGCCGACGCGGCGAGCCCGGAGCTGCCGCTGGGCCGGCTGCTGCGGCTGTCGCTGTTTCAGATCTCGGTGGGGCTTGCGGCGGTGCTGCTGATCGGCACGCTGAACCGGGTGATGATCGTCGAGCTTGGCGTGCCGGCCTGGCTGGTGGCCGTGATGGTGGCGCTGCCGCTGGTGCTGGCGCCGTTCCGCGCGCTGGTCGGGTTTCGCTCGGACACCCATCGCTCGGTGCTCGGCTGGCGCCGGGTGCCCTATATCTGGATCGGCACGCTGCTGCAGTTTGGCGGCCTGGCGATCATGCCGTTCGCGCTGATCGTGCTCTCCGGCGACACCAACGGGCCGCTGGTCTATGGCCAGATCGGCGCCGCGCTGGCGTTTCTGCTGATCGGCGCGGGGCTGCACACCACGCAGACGGTGGGCCTGGCGCTTGCCACCGACCTGGCACCCAGCGACTCGCATCCGCGGGTGGTGGCGCTGATGTGCATGATGCTGCTGATCGGCATGCTGGGCGGCGCATTGCTGTTCGGCGCGCTGCTGGCGCAGTTCAGCGAGGTTCGGCTGATCCAGGTGGTGCAGGGTGTGGCGCTGGCCACCATGGTGCTGAACGTTGCCGCCCTGTGGAAGCAGGAGCCGCGCAACCCCGCCGGCACCGCGAGGCATCTGCGCCATCCCGGCTTTGGCGAGGCATGGCGCGATTTCAGCACCATGCCGCATGCCAAGCGCCGGCTGGTGGCACTCGGGTTGGGCACCATCGCGTTCAGCATGCAGGACGTGCTGCTGGAACCCTATGGCGGCCAGGTGCTGCATCTGAGCGTGAGTGTCACCACCATCCTCAGCGCGCTGCTGGCCGCAGGAGGGCTCGCGGGTTTCTCGCTGGCCGCGCGCAAGCTGCGGCTGGGCATGGACCCGTATCGGCTGGCCGCGGTGGGCGCGCTGGTAGGGCTGCCGGCATTCAGCGCGGTGGTGTTCGCCGAGCCGCTGGACTCGCTGTTTCTGTTCGCGCTCGGTGTCGCGCTGATCGGCTTCGGTGCCGGCCTGTTCGCGCATTGCACGCTGACCGCGGCGATGGGCACCGCCCGGCCCGGCCAGATCGGGCTCACACTGGGCATCTGGGGCGCGGTGCAGGCCTCGGCGGCCGGCTGCGCGGTGGCCGCCGGCGGGCTGATCCGCGATGGCGTGACGTCGCTGGCGTTGAGCGGGGCGCTGGGCGAGACGCTGGCCAACACGGCCACCGGCTACAGCGTTGTGTATCACATCGAAATTGCGCTGCTGTTCGCGACGCTCATCGCAGTCGGGCCGCTCGTCAATCTCGCCGGTGTCGCTGCCCGAGGGGCGAGCGCGCGGGCGTTGTTTTCATCACATGATCCGCTTGAGGAGGCTAGGCCATGGGTTACGGTGCCATAACGGCCAACATCGATTGGGCCCAGATCACGCTTTACGCGTTCTGGATCTTTTTCGCCGGGCTGGTCTACTACCTCCGCCAGGAGGACAAGCGGGAGGGGTATCCGCTGGTGTCGGATCATTCCGACGCGGTGATCGCGCGGGAAACGCCGCCGCTGCCCCGGCCGAAGACCTTCCTGCTGAAGGACGGCAGAAAGGTCCGTGCGCCCGCGCGCGATGCGCTGCCGCAGCCCAGCTTCGCCGCCGAGCCGCTCGCGCCCTGGACCGGCGCGCCGCTGCGCCCGTTGGGCAACCCGATGGTCGCCGGCGCCGGGCCCGCCGCCTACGCGCTGCGCGCCGACACGCCGGACCTCACCTACACCACCAATATCCCCCGCATCGCGCCGCTGCGCGTGGCGAGTGATCATCACATCGATGCCGGCACCGTCGATCCGCGCGGCATGCAGGTGTTCGGTGCTGACGGCGAGATGGCTGCCGAGGTGTCGGACGTGTGGCTGGATCGCGACGAGGCGATGGTGCGCTATCTCGAGGTGACACTGGCGGATGGCAGCACGCGGCTGCTGCCGGCCAGCCTGGCCAACATCAACGCCGGCAAGCGCACCGTGCGGGTCAATGCCGTGCTGGCGAGCCAGTTCGCCGACGCGCCGATGCTCGCCAACCCCGACCAGGTGAGCCTGCGCGAGGAAGACCGGATCAGTGCCTATTTCGCCTCCGGCTTTCTCTATGCGACGCCGGCGCGCAGCGAACCGTTGATCTGATCATGTTTGGGCACGATTACGAACCGATCCCCGGACTGCCCGCGCCCCTGCCTGCCGGCGAGGCGATTCTCTGGCAGGGCCGGCCCGACTGGCGGGCGCTGGCACGGGGCGCGCTGCATACGCGCGCCATCGCGGTCTATTTCGGCCTGCTGCTGGCCTGGGGTGTTGCCTCCCGCTTCGCCGAGGGCGAGCAGGCCGGCGAGACCGCGATCGCCATGCTGGAACTGTGTGGCATGGGGGTGCTTGCCATCTCGCTGCTGACGATGTTCGCGTGGCTGTCAGCCCGCACCACGATGTACACCATCACCGCGCGGCGGGTGGTGCTGCGCATCGGCATTGCGCTGCCGGTGACCATCCAGATCCCGTTCAGCAAGATCGAGTCCGCCAACGTGAAGGCGGCCGCGGACGGCAGTGGCGACATTTCCCTGGCCCTGGGGCCGGACCAGCATATCGCCTATCTGGTGCTGTGGCCGCATGCCCGCCCGTGGCGGTTCCGCCATCCCGAGCCGACGCTGCGCGGGCTGGCCAATGCCCGGGAGGTCGCGCCGATTCTCGGCCGCGCGCTTGCCGCCGCCAGCGAGCATACGGTCTCGGCGCGCAGCACCGCGATCCGCGTCGATCCCGCGCCGAAGGCCGCCCAGCCGGGCTCCGGCGCGCCGATGTCCGTTGTCGCCTGAGCCGATCATGTCACACGCAGCCTCATCGCCGCCCTTTCCGCGCGCACCGCTGATCGCCGCCGCGCTGATCATCGCCGGAACCATCACGCTCGCCACGGTCAGCCGTCTCGCGGGCACGCCCGACAACACGCCGGTGTCCACACCGGTTGCTGCCCGCGAGGTACTGTTCGTCGACCGTGCCGATGGGGCGGTGGCGGTGTATGATGCCGGCAATCGAGCCCAGCCGATCGAGGTGCTGGCGCCGACCACCAACGGGTTTCTGCGCGCGGCGATGCGCGGCCTGGCGCATCAGCGCAAACGTGCGGGGGATGGCGCCGACACCCCCTTTCGCCTGACCGCCTGGGCGGACGGAAGAATCACTCTTGAAGATCTCGCCACGGGGCGCAAACTCGAAATGGCAGCCTTCGGCGGCACCAATGAAGCCGTCTTCGCCGAGCTGTTGACCGCCCGTACCATGACCAGCCAGGCATCCCGCTGATGAATACGATCCGACTGCCCTGCATCGTCGACATAGAACGCACCGGAGAGAGCTTTCACGCCCATGCCCTGCCGGCGGGCGTGCAGATCCGTCCCGGTGACAGGGTGCTGATCGAGGGCGCGCCGGACCATGTCGATTTCGGCGACAAGATGGAGATCGCCTGCACCGCGACCATCATCCGCGCCGGCGCGCTGCGGCGTGCCTGGACCGAGTTCACCGCCATCCTCGAACTGACAGAGCTGTTCGAGGTTGGGTTCCAGCCGAAGGAGGCACGGCCATGAGCACCGCGCAGACCGTCAACGACGCCACCCGCCTCGCCCAGCGCGACACCATCCTCAGCCCTCGCTTCTACACCACCGATTTCGCCGCGATGGACGCGCTCGATGTCAGCCCGGTGCGCGCCGAGTGGGACCAGCTGATGGCGGAGTTCGAGCGTGATGTGAACAAGGGCCATTTCGTCCGCACGCCGGAATTCGAGGTCGATCCGAACGCCATGACGCCCGAGCTGCATGAGGAGTTTCTCGAATTCCTGGTCAGCTCCGTCACCGCCGAATTTTCCGGCTGCGTGCTCTATTCGGAGATCAAGACGCGGGTGACCAACCCCGAAATCCACCAATGGTTCGCCTATATGAGCCGCGACGAGGCGCGCCATGCCGGATTCATCAACGAGGCACTGAAGGATTTCGGTGTGGGGGTGAATCTCAGCTATCTGACCAAGGCGAAGAAATACACCTATTTCCGGCCGAAATTCATCTTCTACGCGACCTATCTGTCGGAGAAGATTGGCTATGCGCGCTACATCACCATCTTCCGCCAGCTCGAGCGCCATCCGGAACTGCGCTTTCATCCGATCTTCAAATGGTTCCGCGAGTGGTGCAATGACGAGTTCCGCCATGGCGAGGCGATCGCGCTGATCATGCGGGCCAACCCGCAGCTGCTCACCGGCGTGAACAAGCTGTGGATCCGGTTTTTCCTGCTCGCGGTGTTTGCCACGATGTATGTGCGCGATCATGCGCGCCCGGTGTTCCACAAGGCGCTGGGGCTTGATCCCACCACCTACGACATGCAGGTGTTTCGCATCACCACCGAGATCGCGCGCCAGGTGTTCCCGGTGACGCTCGACATCGATAACCCCGCCTTCATGGCTGGGTTGGAAAAGATGCGCGTGATTGCCGAGGGCATTGGGCGCGCCAAGGCGCAGGGTGGTCTGGTCGGCGGCGTCAAGCGCGTGGTGCTGAGCGCGCGGGCGGCCATCACCTTTGGGCGGCTGTATCTGCTGCGCCCGCACCGCCACAGCCTGCCGGCCCATACGCTGATGGCGCCGGCCTGGTAGCCATGCTGTACGGGCTGCCCGCGCTGTTCGCGCTGTTCGTGTGGTGGTTCAGCACGGGCGCGATCATGATCCTGAACGGGCTCCCGCGACAGAGTTTCCCTTGGAGCATGGGCGGGGCGAGCATCGTGCTGGTGGGTGCGCTGGTGGTGCTGCGCGACAGTGCCGCGGACGCCAGTGCCACCGGCGCCTATACGGCGTTCACCGCGGCCCTGCTGGCGTGGGCCTGGATCGAGATGGGCTTCTATCTCGGCTTCGTGACCGGTCCGCGTCGCCATGCCTGTCCGCCCGGCTGCCATGGCTGGCGCCATTTCCGCCACGCGATCGCCGCCAACCTGTATCATGAGATCGCCATCCTGGTGCTGCTGGCGCTTGCCGTGGGGCTCACCTGGGGCGCGCCCAACCAGACGGGGCTGTGGACCCTGCTGGTGCTGCATTGGATGCATCTGAGCGCGCGGCTGAATGTGTTTCTCGGCGTGAGCAATCTCAATGCCGATTTTCTGCCCGAGCACCTGGCCCATATGCGCAGCTTCTTTCGCCATCGGCCGATGAATCTGCTGTTTCCGATCTCGGTCAGCGTCTCGACCATCGTGGCTCTTCTGCTCGCGCAAAGGGCGGCGGGGGACCCTGCCGACGCTCTGCATGTGACCGGCTACAGCCTGGTGGCGACGCTGATGGTGCTGGCCATTCTGGAGCATTGGTTCCTAGTGCTGCCGCTCAGGGCGGCGCTGGCATGGACTGGGCTGTGGCAATGGTCGCTGGGCGAGCGCGCCGAGAAGGCCATCGCTGCCGCCCGGGGCGTCGAGGCGCTGCCCGCACGCGCGCCGATCGGCGGGGGGTCTTGAAAGGCGCATCCCACTGTGGGATTTCGCCCACGGTGCCCGGCTGGTGATGCCCCGGCTCCTGATGTCCTTGCCGTGCTGATGGCGGGGGTGTTGTCATGGCGCACCGAATCGCGCTTGCTGTGCGCCGCCTGATTCCACCCTCCGCCATGGGCCACACGGGCCAAGCCACAACCAAGAAGGAGATCATCATGAACACGTCTTTGCCGACCCGTCGCAGCCTCCTCAAGACCAGCCTCGCCCTCGGCGGTGCCGTCGCAGTCGCGTCCGGCGAGGCGCGCGCGCAGGACCAGAAGGTGCCGCAGGAGGCCGTGATGTATCAGCCGACGCCGAAGGACGGCCAGCAGTGCGACGCCTGCGTCAATTGGGTGGCGCCGAACGGCTGCAAGATCGTCGCCGGCACGATCAGCCCGAAGGGCTATTGTGTGGCCTTCGCGCCGAAAGAGGGCTGACGCGCCGCCGGCCTCGGCCGGACCCAGCAGCGGCCGCGCCGCCTGATAAAAAATAGCCGCCCCGGATCTCCGGGGCGGCCATTTTCATTGTGCGTGCGCCCGGGCGACGAGCCCGGGGCCGTGGCGTCAGCGGGTCGAGGCCTGCAGTTCGGGGAACTCCTTCGCCATGCTCACCCCGAAGAGCGGCTTGTAGACGCCCTGGTGGCAGGTGGTGCAGTTCACCTTGGCGACATCCCCGTTCGGCCCGAGCCGGCTGGCCGGGAAGACGCCTTTCAGCGCATCGAGATATTCGGTGTTGAGGTCACGCGCGAGGCGGATGCCATACCAGGCGGTGACACGCTGTGGCGAGCTCTGCGACCAGTCGGAGAAGGCGCGGGTGTTGTGGCAGTAGGTGCAGTTCACCCCGAGCGCCTGCGACATGCTGGTCATCAAGGCGTAGGTCCATTCCGTCTGCTTGATCGACTGGCGGTCGCCGTTCGGCAGCGCGGTGGTGGCGGCGACACGGATGGGGTTCGCCTGCTCAAGGAACGGCGTGTAGGGATCATAGGGCAGGGAGCTGTCATTGGCCGCGGTTGCCGGGTGGTTCTTGCCCGATGGCAACTGCGAGAAGCCGCCTGCCTGCTTGATCGGCCCGGTGCCGGGGTCTCCCACGCCATTGAACCACACGTTCTGCGGCACCGGATTGCCATGATGGCAGGTGTAGCAGGTGACGCCGGTGGCCGCGACGTGGCTGGTCCAGTCGGAGTTGATGTGCTGCACCATCTGGATCATGCGCCGCGCGACGATCTTGGTGTAGCGCGAATCCTCAGCCATGTTCGCGGTGTTGTGGCAGTAGGCGCATCCCTGGGCGGGCGAGACCCAGTTGGTGATGGAGACCATCAGCCGGGTGAACTCGCCGACGCTGACATTGTTCAGCACCTGGACGTTCTTGTAGACGGTGCCGGCGCGTGGCCCCGCATTGCCCGCCTGTGGCAGCGATGCCGGCGCCTGGTTGAGTGACGCCGTCTTGGCGAACATGCGCGGATTGTAGATCTGATCCATGCCTGTTCCGCGAAAGCCGCGCTGGACCGACTGCATCGGTGGCCGTTCGACCCGGGACAGCACGATGGCCGCACCGATCAGTCCGACCGCACCGGCGGCCAGGGCGATTTTGGTCAATCCGTTCATTTCAACATCCCCCCGGCGGCGGTCAATGCGGGATCCAGCACAGGCGGGAATACCGCGGGATAGGCGGGCGCGATGCCATGCTGCACGCCCCAGAGATACCAGTTATCGACCACCGTGCCGGTCAGCAGGATGCCGATGCCGCCTGTCAGCGTCACCAGGACCGCGAACCACCAGCCCCAGCGATGGAACGATTCGAAGGTCGCGTTGAACCCCATGGTCCAGCGCCAGAACAAGGCGGCGCGTTCGGCCGCGGTGCCGCGGTCGGTGATCTGTTCCACCTCGCGCTCACCGCCGAAGCGGCTGACCGCCATGATGGTGCCGCCATGCATCGCGAACAGCACCGCCGAGCCATAGAGGAAGGCGATCGAGAGCATGTGGAAGGGATTGTAGAACAGGTTGCCGTAGCGCAGCGAAAATGCCGAGGTCCAGTCAAGATGTGGGAAGATGCCGAACGGCACGGCCTCGCACCAGCAATTCATCAGCAGCGGGCGGATGAAGCCGAGCACCAGATACAGCCAGATTGCCGAGGCGAAGGCCCAGGCGGTGTGGGTGCCCAGACCCAGCGCGACGGCGCGTTGATAGGTGCGCATCCACCACAGCATGATCGAGGCGGTGAGGAAGAAGCCGGCCAGCAGCCACCAGCCGCCCTCATTGAGCGGAATGAGGATGTGGGTGCCGTGCGAGGGCAGGGGTGGCTCAAGCGCGAGCCAGGGCAGCTGGCGGACGAACTGGACCACGTCCCAGTTCACCGACGCCCACATGTTCAGGCCGATGATCTCAATGCCGATGAAGGCGCAGATCAAAGCCGCCATGCCGGTGACACCCAGATAGATCGGTCCGATCTGTGCGTCACCGAAATACCCGAGCAGACTGCTGAACACCGGGTTGCCCAGGCGAGGGAAGCTGTCCTTGCCAAGCGCGGGGCCGGTTTGCGGCGCACCGTGCACCTGAATGCGGGTGAAGATGTTTTGATATTCCATGATTGCCTTACCTCGACGCTTCAGTTCGACCAGATCGGCATGTTCAACCACCAGCTCCACCACTCGGGCCAGCCACGGCTCCAGAACGGTCCGCTGATGACGATGCAGATGCCGCTCCAAAACGCGGCGTTGACCGCCAGCAGCAGGCCCAGCCGGTGAATGCCCAGCGTGCCGATCGAGTAGCCGATCAGATCGCGGAAATAGGCGTTCTCATGCTCAGCGGATTTCACCGCCTGGCCGCGGCCGGGATTGGCTGCCGAGAGCACCAGAGAGCCGTGCAGCGCCAGCGCGAAGGCGTTGGTGAAGAAGAAGCTCACCGCGAGCATGTGTGCCGGGTTGTAGTGGAAATGCAGATACTGGTAGCCGGTGTTCGATACCCAATCGAGATGGCTGAGAATGCCATAGGGGAAGCCATAGCCCCATGCCCCCATCAGGAAGGGCCGCACCACCACCAGACAGATATAGGCGAAGATGGCGAAGGAGAAGGCGAAGGGAATATGCAGCCCCATGCCGAGCTTGCGCGCGATTTCCGCCTGGCGCGCTGCCCATGAGCAGAAGGCGCCGATCGCGCAGAAGGTGATCAGCTGCCACAGCCCGCCATCCTTCAGCGGGGCGAGGCCCAGGCCGTAGGAGATGTCTGGCGGGGCGATGTTGATGCGCCACACGTTCCAGGTCGGACCAAGCGAGGCACCGTACAGGATCAGGGCGGTGCCGAGCAGCGAAAAGAACGCCGTCGTTACGCCGAAAAAGCCGACATAGAACGGCCCGATCCAGAAATCGAACAGGTCGCCGCCAATCAGGGTGCCACCGCGGACCCGGTATTTGCGCTCGAAACTGAGCATCGCCATCAGACTGACCTCCGCATATTTCACGACCGGCGCTGGGTAAGTCCGGTGACGGAAGACACAGGCGCGATGCGCCTGCGTCGTCCGCCACCGGTGATAGGCACGACTACTTTGAAGATGCCGGCATCGGCGCCATCTGGGCGGAGACGCCGTGATGCGGGCCCTCCAGCCAGTTGAACCGATCGGTGCTGAGCAAAATGAAATGGATCAGCAACGCCAGCACGAAGAGGAAAATGCTCATCGCAACGAGCACTCGCCTCGGGTCGAACATCAACCACAAACGCCACATGTCTGCTTCCTCCTACACGAACGAAGAGATGGTGTGGGTGATAAGCCCACCGGCATCATTCAGCCACGACGTCGCGTAGCCGTTGGGGCCGGGGAGCCAGGGTCGCCATTGCCACGCAAGAAAATGCGCGACGATGGCGATGACGGTGAAGATGATGAAGCTGGTGACGAAGAGAGTGTGAAACTCCTTCGCTTCAGCCTCTGTCAGCCCCGTCGAGCCGTCAGTCAGGTTCATAGCCATACGTCAGCCTCCGATAACGGCCTTTCGGCCTTGTCGCGCCCGTCCCGCGCGACTGGGATCCGTGACATAGAAGGCCACGGCGCCTGAGCCGCACCAGTGATGGTGCGGAACCCCGGATCACCCGGCACAAGGCCGGGAAAAGACTGCAAACTCATGGGTGTCGCTTGTGCTTATGCGACCACACGCTCGCCCAAGACCGTTCGCACGCGTTCGATCGTTACGCGGTCTTCGCCGGCCGCGCGCATGGCGCGTTCAATGTCCTCGCGCAAGCGCTTGGCGGCGGAGATTCGTACCAGGAACGGTTCGCTCTCAAGATGGTCATCGAACGCGTTCGCTGCGTCGTCGTCCCAGGGGCAGGCGGCCGCGCGCGCGGGCGTGGCGTCAACCCGATCCAGATCGGTACCCAGCGGCAGGATCTTGAACAACGCATCGAACAGCGCGTTGCAGAACTCCTGAATCATGTAGGTGGCACCAGCATATCCCATATATGGGGTGCCGGTGGCACGGCGGATGATCGCGCCGGGAAAGCTTGCGGGGATGAACATGCTGCGGTCGCCGAGCTCGGCGACATACATGCGTTCGTTGTAGGAGCCGAACACCACCAGCGGCGAGGTCTGCTTCAGCGAGGCGCGCACTGCCTGGTTGTCCGGTTTGACGCCGGCGCAGCGCGACATGGCGAAGGCGCAGGGCACGCCCATCTCGTCCTCAAGGAACTGCCGGATGCCGCGCGCGTAGGTGTCGGTTGCGACCACCGCGAATTTCGCGCTGGAGAAGAAATCCTGTGTGACGCTGCGCCAGAGATCCCAGATCGGCTTGATCGTGGTGTGCTTTTCGCGCGCGATGAAGGGCTCGGGATCGAGCCCGACGAGCTCACCGAGCGTGCGCAGGAAGTTGGTGGTGGCGAACAGACCGATCGGCGCCTGCAGATAGGGGCGCTCCAGCTGCTCGCACAGCTTGCGGCCGAATTCCCGGTACATGCAGATATTCACATCCGCATCGGGAAGCCGCTTGACGTCGTCGATATGCGCGCCGAGCGGGAAGGTGAGGTTGATCTCGCAGCCGATTCCCTCCACCAGGCGCCGGATCTCGGCGACATCGGAGGGCATGTTGAAGGTGCCGTAGATCGGGCCGATGATGTTGACACGAGGCTTCGCGCCGTCCGCCCGCTTCTTCGGCTTGGCAACCTTCTTGTCGCCGAACTGCGTCCACAGCCAGTTGATCGCGCGATCGGCCGCCTGCCATTGATCCTCGTCGATGGTGCGGGGGATGAACCGCAGCAGGCCGGTGCCCTCGGGGGTGACGCCGCCGCCGATCATCTCGGCGATGCTGCCGGTGACCACCACGGCAGGCATCTTCGAATCCTGGCTGGCATTGGCCCGGCGCAACGATTCCTCGGTGCCGCTTTTCGTCAGCTCATCTTCCGACAATCCGGTGACAACAACAGGCAATTCATGCGGCGGCAGCGCATCGGTATAATGCAGCACCGCGGTGACCGGCAGATTCTCGCAGCCCACCGGCCCGTCAATGACGACCCGCAGGCCGCGCACCGCGGTGAAGGCGTAGACCGCGCCCCAATAGCCGCCAGCCCTGTCGTGATCGATGACCAACATCAGCTGCCCATTGCCTCCGCCGGAAGATCGCTGGCCTTGGCTGCGGCTTTCGCCAGCTTCGGGGCCGGCGCTCGCGGGATCTCGGTCCAGCCATAGCCGGCGGTGTCGCCGGTGCCGACACCTTCGAAGAAGCTCACCATGCGGGAGAAGCGCTCGCGCCCGCGTGTCTGCGCGGCGACGATGGCTGCCAGCGCGCCGGCGCCGGCGGGGCCGAACAGCGGCCGGGCGGAGACCATGTTGGTGAAATACAGGGCGGGGATGCCCATTGCCTTCGCCTTCTGCACCAATGGTGTGGTGCCCACGGCGAGATCGGGGCGCACATCGGCCATCGCTGCCATGTCCTGCTCGAGCGATGCGCGATATTGCACGTGCACGCCGCGCGCCTGCAGCCATGCGCGGTCCGCCTCGCTCCACTCGGTGCGCGGCAGCGCGGTGCCGACATAGGGCACGTCCGCGCCGGCCTCGATCAGCAGGCGGGCGACCAGAAGTTCGGAGCCCTCATATCCGGAGATGGTGATGCGCGCATCGATCGGGTTTGCCTGTAGGGCGGCCCGGATCGCGGGCAGGGCGCGGGCCTTGGCCGCATCGATGGCGGATGGCGTGACACCGGCGGCAGCACCGATCGCCTCCAGCCACGCCGCCGTGCCTTCGAGCCCGACCGGGGCAGAGCCCACCACCGGACGGCCGGCGGCGCGAAACTCCCTGACCGCGCCTGTGTAGAACGGATGCACCGCGGCGGCGACCGCGCAGCCGAGCGCACCATACAGATCGCGCCATTCGCGCCCCGGGATCGAGGGCGCCAGCGCGAGCCCCATCGGCTCCAGCAGCTGGCCGACGCCCACCGGATCGACCGGGAACAGCTCGCCGATCAGGCTGACCGTCGGGCGGTCGGCGATCAGATTGGTTGGCCGCGCCACCGGGCCCTGCAGGGCTTCCTCACGGGCGAAGCGCAGCATCGCCGCGGCGAGCACATCCTTCGCCTCGGCATGGGTCGGCACCCCGAAGCCGGGCACGTCGATGCCAATGATCCTTACGCCAACGATGATTTTTGGGAGACGGTCGAGCGGCACGCCGGATGCGGTCGGCACGCAGAGATTGATCACCACCACCGCGTCGCAATTGTCGGGCTTGGCGGCCTCGAACACCGCGTCGCGGATGTCCTCATAGATCTGGCCGCGCACCAGCGTTTCGGAGTTGAACGGCACGTAGCCGACTGTCCGCTTCGCACCATAGAAATGCGAGGTGAAGGTGAGGCCGTAGACGCAGCAGGCCGAGCCGCACAGGATGGTGGCGGTGCGGCGCATGCGCAGCCCCACCCGCAGCGATCCGAAGGCCGGGCACATGGATTGCGGCTGGTCGTGCGGGCCGCGTGGATAGTCGGCCATCAGCTGGTCGAGCACCACGCTTTTACCCGCCGCGCGCGCCGCCTGCTGCATGGTCTCCCGACCGCCATGGCAGCCACCCTGGTCCGGACCGATCGCGCCATCCATTGCTCAGGCGCCCTCATACAGAATTTCGAGGCTGGGCTTGTCGAGAATTGCGGCGGCGCACATGTCCTCCATCGTCGCCGGCACCAATGTCACGTCACGGCCGACGGCATCGCCGGAGAACAGGCCGAGCAGCGCCGTCTGGCTCAACGGTGCCGGCCGCACCGGCGGGGCGCCGGCCACCGCCGAGGCAAGCTGCTCGAACAGCGACGCCCACGGCCCGCCCGGGCGACCAATGATCTCGTAGCTGGCGCTCTTGCGACGGATGTCGTCATCGGCGGGAATGGCGGCCAGCACGGGGATCTGTGCGGCGTCGGCAAAGGCCTGCGCCTCGCCGGTGCCGTCATCCTTGTTGATGACCATGCCGGCCACGCCGACATTGCCGCCAAGTTTGCGGAAATAATCGACGGCGGAGCAGACATTGTTGGCGACATACAACGACTGCAGGTCGTTGGAGCCGACCACGATCACCTTCTGGCACATGTCGCGTGCGATCGGCAG
>CAIVDX010000300.1 GCA_903904805.1 uncultured Rhodospirillales bacterium | reverse complement strand
GGCCGGGCGGGGCGTGACCGCGGTCGCGAGTGCCACCGCGGCGGCGGCGCATGCCGGATTCGTCATCACCAGCCTGCCCACCCCGGCAGCCGCGCGCGCAGTGGCCGGCGAACTGGTCGCCGGCGCTCTTGCCCCGCGCGTGATCATCGAGACCAGCACCTTCGCGCTGGAGGACAAGGAGCGCATCCGCGCGATCCTCGCGCCGGCCGGGCATATTGTTCTCGACTGCCCGCTGAGCGGCACCGGGGCGCAGGCGGCCAACCGCGACCTGGTGATCTATGCCTCCGGCGACAGCGCGGCGATCACCAGCGCGATGCCGATTTTCGCGGATTTCGGCCGTGAGGCGCATGATGTCGGCGCGTTCGGCAATGGCAGCCGGATGAAGTTCGTCGCCAACCTGCTTGTGGCCATCCACAATGTCGCCGCCGCCGAGGCGATGCTGCTGGCGACCTCCGCCGGGCTCGATCCCGCGCAGACGTTGCGCCTGGCCGGTGCCGGCGCGGGGGCCTCCCGGATGTTCGACATGCGCGCGCCGATGATGGCGAGCGGAGCGTATGAGCCCGCCACCATGCGGATCAGCACCTGGATGAAGGACATGGACATCATCGGCCGCTTCGCCCGCGCCTTGGATGTGCCCACCCCGGCGTTCGACATTACCCTGCCGATCTACCAGCGCGGCCTGGAGCTGGGCCTGGGCGAGGCGGACACCGCGGCGGTGCATGAGGTGCTGCGGCGCCAGATGCATCAGAAAACATGATCGGTTGAAGCAGGAAACCTCATTTCCCGAGAGTCCGACGCGCCCCTAGGATCAGGCTCGTCGATCGCCCCCGCCAGAACGGGCGACGCGGGGAGGACCAGCATGGGCGCGCCCACCATCAGCGATGGCATGACGATCGACTGGGATGTGCCCATTGCGATGGAGGACGGCATCGTGCTGCGCGCGGATGTGTTTCGCCCGAGCGCGCCGGGGCGCCATCCCGTGCTGATCACCTACGGCCCCTATGCCAAGGGCCTGGCCTTTCAGACCGGCTATCCCAGCGCGTGGAACCGCATGGTCGCTGAACATCCTGATGTTGCCTATGGCTCCTCCAACCGCTACCAGAACTGGGAGGTGGTGGACCCGGAGAAATGGGTGCCGCACGGCTATGTGTGCGTGCGGGTGGACAGCCGCGGCACCGGCCGGTCGCCAGGCTTTGTCGATCATTTCTCGCCGCGCGAAACACAGGATTTCCACGATTGCATCGAGTGGGCCGGCGTGCAGCCCTGGAGCAATGGCCGCGTGGGCACCTCAGGCGTGTCCTATTACGGCATCAACCAATGGCATGTCGCGGCCACCCAGCCGAAGCATCTCGCGGCCATGTGCATCTGGGAGGGGGCGGCGGACTGGTATCGCGACATGACCCACCATGGCGGCATCCTGTCCACCTTCTGGGCCAACTGGTTCGACATGCAGGTGAAGACGGTGCAGTACGGGCTGGGTGAGCGTGGCCCGCGCAGCGCGGTGAATGGCCTGCTGGTGTGCGGCGATGAGACGATGTCCGACGCCGAGTTGGCGGCCAACCGGGCGGATTTCGGCGACACGATCCTGGCGCATCCGCTTGACGACGCCTATCACCGCGCCCGCGCGCCGGACTGGTCGAAGGTGACGGTGCCATTTCTCTCAGCCGCCAACTGGGGCGGCCAGGGGCTGCATCCGCGCGGCAATTTCGAGGGGTTTGTGCGCGCGGCCAGCCGTCAGAAATGGCTGGAGGCGCATGGGCTGGAGCATTGGACGCATTTCTACACGGATTATGGGCGCGCGATTCAGCGGCGATTCTTCGACCATTTCCTCAAGGGCGCGGCGAATGGCTGGCCGGACGAGCCCCGCGTGCGCCTGCAGATTCGCCATCCCGATCGGTTCGAGGAGCGCACCGAGACCGCCTGGCCGATCCCTCGCACGCGATTCACGCGCCTGTATCTCGATGCCGCGGGCCAGAGCCTGTCCGCCATACCGCCACGCGCTGATGGCGACATCGCATTCGCCGCGATGGGTGACGGGCTGACCTTCCTGTCCGCACCGTTCGAGACCGCAACGGAGATCACCGGGCCGATCGCCGTCAACATCACTGTCTCATCCTCCACCGAGGATGCCGACATCTTCGCGGTGCTGCGCGTGTTTTCGGCCGATCTGCGCGAGATCACCTTCATGGGCGCGATCGACCCGCACACGCCGGTCGCCCAGGGGTGGTTGCGTGCCTCGCATCGCGCGCTCGACCCCGACCTCTCCGAGCCCTGGCGGCCGTATCACAGCCACACACGCCGGCAGTTGCTCACGCCGGGCGAGCCTGTCGATCTTGCCATCGAACTCTGGCCTACCTCGATCGTGGTGCCGGCGGGGTGCCGCATCGGGCTGTCATTGCGTGGGCGCGACTATATCTGGCAGCAGAGCACCGGTGCCCGGCTGTCGAACTTCAAAAATGAGCTGCTGGGCTGCGGGCCCTTTCTGCATGACGATCCGCGCGACCGCCCGGCCGCGGTGTTCGCCGGCACGACGACATTGCATCTTCGCGCCGATGACGGCAGCTTCGTGCTGCTGCCGATCATCCCGACCTGATCCGCCCAACAAAAACAAAAACGGAGGACCACCATGCCGCTCTCACGCCGCACGCTTCTGCAGGGCACCGGCCTCGCCCTGGCCGCCTCGCCGCTGGCCACGCCCGCGCTTGTGCGCGCGCAATCGGCAGCCCCCATCCGGGTGGGCCTGTTGACGGTGAAGACCGGCCCGCTTGCCTCCGGCGGCATCGACATGGAAATCGGCCTGGCGATGTATCTGAAGGAGCGCAACAACATGCTCGCCGGGCGCCCCGTGGAGCTGATCGTGCAGGACACTGGCGGCGTGCCGGCGACCGCGCGCGTGAAGACGCAGGAGCTGGTCGAGAAGAACAACATCCATGTTCTCACCGGCCCGCTCGCCGCCTTTGAGGCTCTGGCGATCGATGACTATATCACCGAAAAGCAGATCCCGACCCTGTCGGTCGCCGCCGCGGAGGACATGACGCAGCGCCATCCGAACAAATGGTTCGTGCGCGCCACCTCCTCATCGGCGCAATGCTCGCATGCGATGGCCGATTACTGCGCCAAGGAACTTGGCTACAAGCGGATGATCACCATCGCCGATGACATCGCCTATGGCCAGGAGATGGTCGCCGGCTTCCAGCGGGTGTTCGAGGATGCCGGCGGCAAGATCATCCAGAAACTGTTTCCGCCGCTGACCGCGCCGGATTACGGCACCTATGTCGCGCAGGTGAAGACCGATGCGGACGCGATCTTTCTTGGCTTTGCCGGCTCCAACGGTTTCCGTTTCCTGCGGCAGTTCAACGAATATGGGCTGATGGAGAAGGTGAAGCCGATTGGCGGCATGACCGCGCTCGATGAGGGCGTGCTGCGCAACATGGGCGACGAGGCGCTGGGGATCATCACCACCAACTGGTATTCCGCCGCGCTGAGCAACCCGCAGAACGATCATTTCGCTCCCGCCTTCCGCAAGCAGACCGGCTATGATCCCGGCTATTACGCCGCCGGCACCTATTGCAACGGCGCGATCCTGGAGGCGGCGCTGCTGAAGGTGGGCGGCAAGGCGGAGGACAAGGTGGCACTGATGGCAGCCCTGCGCGACACCCATGTGGACACCGTGCGCGGCCCCACCAGCTTCGATGAATTCGGCAATGTTGTCGGCAACATCTATATCCGCAAGGTCGAGCGCAAGGATGGCCGGCTGGTGAACACGATCATCAAGACCTATCCGAACGTGAGCCAGTTCTGGACCTATCCGGTGAAGGACTTCCTGGCGGCGCCGGTCTATGCGCGCGATGAGCCGCATGCGCGCTATCTGACGCCCTGAGACCACGTGCAGTTCTGGATCGTTCAGACACTCAACAGCCTGGCCCTTGGCGGGCTGTTGTTTCTGCTGGCATCAGGCTTCTCGCTGATCTTCGGCCTGATGCGCATCGCCAATCTCACGCATGGCGCCTTCTTCATGCTGGGTGCCTATCTGGGCGCGAGCCTGCTGCGGTGGGACCGCGATCTTGGCCTGTGGGTCTCCGCCCTGCTGGCCGGGCTCGCGGTGGCAGCACTGGGCGGCCTGCTGGAGCGGCTGGTGTTGCGGCGCCTGTCGACCAATCCGCTGGGCCAGGTTCTGGTGACGCTCGGCATGGCCTTCATCATTTCGGATGCCTGCCTGATGATGTTTGGCGGCGACCCGATCCCGGTGCCGACCTCGCGCGCGCTCGCACGGCCGATGTTCGTCGCCGGCTTCGTGTTTCCCACCTACCGTCTGGTGGTGCTGGGGGTGGCGGTCCTCGCCGCGATCGCGCTGCATATTCTGCTCGACCGCACGCGGATCGGCGCGATGATCCGCGCGGGGGTGGATGATCCGGCGATGGCGCGGGCGATTGGCATTCCGGTCTCGAAATTGTTCACCCTCACCTTCTGCCTTGGCGCGGGCATCGCCGGTGCCGGGGGCGTGCTGGCCGGGCCGATCTTCTCGGCCTACCCGGGGATGGATTCCGACATGCTGCCGCTGGCGCTGATCGTGGTGATCCTGGGTGGGGTGGGCAGCCTGCTCGGCGCCTTCGTCGGCAGCTTCGTGATTGGCTTCATCTACACATTCGGCATCGCGCTGGTGCCGGACCTTGCCTATGTGATCCTGTTCCTGCCGATGATCGCGGTGATCGCGCTGCGCCCGCGCGGATTGTTCGGACGGCTGGCGGCATGAGCAGCGCAGCGTGAGTCGGGCCGGGTGGATGCGTGCGGCGCTGCTGCTGGTGGCATGCGCGCTGTTGCCGGTGGTGGGCGGCGATTTTTATGTCAATCTGGCGAGCCAGATTCTGATCGCCGCTCTGCTCGCCGCCTCGTTGAATCTGCTGGTGGGCTATGCGGGTTTGACGTCGCTGGGTCAGGCGGCCTTTCTGGGTGTGGCCGCCTATGGCTGCGCCTGGACCGGCGTGAAGCTGGGCTTTTCGCCGGCCCTCGCCGCGGCGAGTGCGATGGTGATCACCTTGAGCGTGAGCCTGCTGTTCGGCGCGATCGCGCTGCGCGCCAGCGGGCTGGGGTTTTTGATGATCACGCTGGCGATGTCGCAGGTAGTCTGGGGTCTGACCTATCGCCTGGTGCAGATTTCCAATGGAGATAACGGGATTTCGGGAATCATCCGGCCGCATCCGCTGGGCCTGTCGCTCGATCAGCCAGCGCCGTTCTACTGGTTCACGCTGGGCGTGGTTGCGTGCGGCCTGATCTTCATCGCGATCTTCGTGCGCTCAGCCTTCGGTGCCACGCTGGCGGGCACGCGTGACCAGCCCCGGCGGATGGCGGCACTCGGCCACAATGTGTGGCGCATCCGCTTCATCACCTATGTGATCTCCGGCCTGCTGGCTGGCGTCGCCGGGCTTCTATTCGTGTGGTACAACAAGTTCATCCACCCCAGCGCGCTGTCGATGACCGCCTCGGCCGAGGCGCTGCTGGCGGTGATCGCCGGCGGGTCGGGCACGTTGGCGGGCCCGGTGGTGGGGGCGGCGGTTGTAGTGCTGCTGAAGAACTATGCCTCGGGGTATGTCGAGCGCTGGAACATGCTGCTGGGCTTTGTGTTCCTACTGATCGTGCTGTTCCTGCCAGAGGGCGTCGTGCCCGGCGTGATGCGGCTGTTGAGGCGCGGACGATGAGCACGCCAGCGCTGGAGGTCATCGATCTCAACAAGAGTTTCGGCGGTGTGCCCGCCACGCAGAATGTGTCGCTCAGTGTGGCGCGCGGCGAGCGGCGGTTGCTGATCGGCCCGAACGGCGCGGGCAAGACCACGTTGTTCAACCAGATCGCCGGCGACATCCGCCCGACATCGGGCAGCATTCGTCTGTTCGGCCACGAGGTCTCGTCGTTGCCGCCGCACCGGCGGGCGCATCTGGGCCTGGCACGCACCTATCAGATCATCACCCTGTTCGCCCGCGACAGCCTGCGGCGCAATGTGTCGCTGGCGCTGCTGGGCCTGATGCGGGCGCGCTGGGACATGCTGCGGCCGATCTCGGCGCGCGCGCAGATGGTTGATGAGGTCAGCAGAATTCTTGGCCTCGTCGGTCTGGGCGACCAGGAGGAGCGGCTCGCGGGCACGCTGGCCTATGGCGAGCAGCGCCGGCTGGAAATCGCGCTTGCGCTCGCACAGAAACCCAGCCTGTTGCTGCTCGACGAACCCCTCGCCGGGCTGTCGGCGGAGGAGCGGGCGAGTGTCGGCGCGCTGATCGCCTCCATCGGGCGCGATGTGACGATCGTGATGATCGAACACGACATGGAAACCGCGCTCGAACTCGCTGACAGCATCACCTTGCTGCATCACGGCAGCATTGTCGTCGATGGCAGCCGCGATGCGGTGCTGGCCGATCCGCGCACGCGCGAGGTGTATCTTGGCCATTGATGCGCTGCGGCTTGAGAGGCTGAACGCCTATTACGGGCAAAGCCATGTGCTGCACGATATCTCCTTCGCGCTGCCCGATGGCCAGTTGCTTGCGTTACTTGGCCGCAACGGTGCCGGCAAGAGCACCTGCATCAGCGCGATCACCGGACTGGTGAGCCCGCGCGGTGGCGTATCGGTGTTCGGCACCGACGTGGCGGGGCTGCAGCCGGAGGCGATCGCGCGGGCCGGTGTGGGGCTGGTGCCGCAGGGGCGCCGGATATTCCCCTCGCTGACGGTGCGTGAGAATCTTGTTGTCGCGCAAAAGCGTGCCCTGAATGATGGCGGGCGCAAAGGCGTTGGCGAGTGGAGTCTGCCGCGGGTGCTGGCCTTATTTCCGCGCCTGCAGGAACGCCAGCGCCAGCTTGCGGGGTCGCTGTCGGGCGGCGAGCAGCAGATGCTGGCGATCGGCCGTGCGCTGATGGGCAATCCGCGCCTGCTGCTGCTGGATGAGCCATCGGAGGGCCTCGCGCCGATGATCGTCGCGGAGGTGGGCCGCATCATCGCCGATCTGAAATCGAAGGGCCTGGCGATCGTGCTGGTCGAGCAGAACGCTGATCTGGCCTTGGCATTGGCCGATCGTGTCGCCATCCTCACCACCGGGCGATGCGTGGTCGATGCCGATATCGGCAGCGCGCGCGCGAACATGGATGATCTGATGCGCCATCTGGGGGTGTTCAAGGTGGCCGGAACAGGAGAGCGGACATGAGAATCGGCCTGTGTGGCACGGGAAAGATGGGCAGCGCAATGGTGCTGCGACTGCTCGAGATGGGGCCGGCGGTGACGGTGTGGAATCGCGACGGGGCCAAATGCGCGCCGCTGGTCGCCGCCGGTGCCAGCCAGGCGGCAAGCCCCGCCGAACTGGCCGCCGCGAGCGACATCATTCTCACCATTCTGCTGAACGATGCCGCGGTGGACAGCGTGTTTCGCGGCCCTGCTGGCATCTTCTCGGCACCGATTGCCGGCAAGCTGATCGTGGAGATGAGCACGCTGCGCCCGGCGAGCACCGAGGCGCTCGCCGCGGACGCACGCGCGCACCAGGCGGGCTGTCTTGACTGCCCGGTCAGCGGCTCGGTGCTGCCGGCGCGCGAGGGCAAGTTGTTCGCGCTGGTCGGTGGTGCGGACGGGGACGTCGCCCGGGCGCGGCCGATTCTTGAACTTCTGTGTCGGCGCATCGAACATGTCGGCACCAACGGGGCGGGGGCGCGGATGAAGCTCGCGGTGAATCTGCCGCTGATGGTCTATTGGCAGACGCTGGGCGAGGCGCTGGCGCTGATCCAGCCGCTTGGGCTCGATCCTGATCGCACCATGGATATTTTGTCCGACACCTCGGGTGCGCCGGCCGCGATCAAGGGGCGTGGCGCGATGATTGCCGCCGGACTTGCCGGCGCACCGCCAG
>CAIVDX010000299.1 GCA_903904805.1 uncultured Rhodospirillales bacterium | reverse complement strand
CGCGCCGCTCTGCGCCGCCTGCGCCTTTTGCCGCTCGAGATAGATGTAGTAGCGCAGGTCATCCATCGTTACGTAGCCCTTCTCGTCGCGGTCGATTTCCTTGAAGTGCAAGGCGATTTTCGACATCCCCGCTGCCTTCGCCTGCGACAGTGTCAACTTACCGTCGCCGGTGGTGTTGGCGCGGCGGAAACTGTCGTCGATACGCTCCTGTTGCAACACCACCGAGGGCATCGGCACCGGTTGCGCCTGCGCGACCGCTCCCAGCAGCGATGCCATGACCAAAGTTGCGGTGAGCGTTTTCATCATGCCTCCAGATCAAACCTGGAGATTTCCTATCAGAACGGCAGGATCGCGTCGAGAAGCTGCTGTCCCCAGCGCACCTGCTGCGAATTGCTGATCTGGCCACGCCCACCATAGTTGATCCGCGCTTCGGCCATCCGGTCGTGGCTGATGGTGTTGTCCGAGGCGATGTCCTGTGGCCGCACCACGCCGTTGACCGTCAGCTCGCGCAGCTCGTCATTCACCCGCATCTCCTGCCGCGCGGCGACAACCAGATTGCCATTCGACATCACCTGCGTGATCACCCCGGCAAGGCGCAGCGTGACGGTCTCATTGCGGGTGATCGCGCCGGTGCCGGTGTTGGTGCTGGCAGAGTTGAAATTGACCAGATTCTTCACGTCGATCGCCTTGGAGATCATTTTCGGCGCCAGTGCCTCCACGCCAAAGAAATTCGGCATCCCCATCGTTTCGGACCCTGTGGTCCCGGCGTTCGACACTGTGCTGAGCGCGGCATTGTCGGTGACATTGACCAGAACCGTGATGATGTCGCCCACCTGTGCCGCGCGCTGGTCCTTGAAGAAAGCGCGGCTGCCGGTGCGCCACAGCGAATTGTCCTCTGCCGGTGGTGGGTTCGGATGCGGCATCGGCAGGCTGACCGGCCTGAAGGAAGGGTCTGAGGTGGGGTCACCGGGGGCTGTCATCGCCGGCGGCCGCCCGACTTCGGAGATGCGCTGCAGATTGCCGCAACCGGCCAGACAGACAGCGCTGAGCAGCGCGAGGCCGCGGATCAATTCGTCACCGTGGCTTGCGCGGCGGCGGGCAGGACGGGCCGGCTGTCGGGTGCGATTCGCGCCTCGCCGCGACCCACCACGGTGGCCTCGATCACCGCTGATGTTGCAAGGTTGCGGACCCGCACATGTTCGCCGCTGCTCGCATCGCCCAGCGCCACCCCCACGGCGCCCAATGAGAGACCGGGCACCACCAGCGCCAGATGCACGGTCTCGCCTTTGTGCACCAATGTCGCCGCAGCCAGTTCTGCCCGCGGCACCGGCTGCCCCGCCGCCAGCGCGTGGCGCGGCGCGAGCCCGACGGCGTCGGCGATCACCGCCACCGGGTCCGTCACGACGCCCAAATGGAGACGCTTGAGGATCAAATCGTCTGGTCCGATGGGCTCGCCGGCACCGATGCGCCGCGTGGGTACGGCGACCGTCCGCATCGCCACGACGCGGCCCGCCAGCCGGGCGCTCACTGGCGCCTCGCCTGGTGCGGTCGCCAGCACCGTCGCCCCAAAGCTGCCGTTGGGCTGATAGTCCAACGCCTCGATCGAGAGCGTGACATCTGCGCCTTCTGCGACAATCGGCAGGCTGGTGTTCGGCAGTTCCAGGTCCGCCTCCTCCGGCGCGCCCGCACCGGGCAGCGCAGTACCAAGGGCTGCCAGCACCCGCGCGCGTGACAGCTGCACCCCCGCCCGCTCCAGTACGATGCGCTCCCCGCCCAAGGGCTGCCAGGCGATGTGAAACTGATGCGCAATGGCACCGAGCTGGCGTGCCTCCACCACAATATGCCCGCCGGGCGCGGGAGCAGGCCCCAGCACGCGGTCTGCCTGAGGCCCGGCATCGACGAACAGGTCGGACATGCGCACCACCGGTGCGAGCAGCCGCGTGTCCGGCCGCAGACTAGCCGCCTGCGCGGCCATTGGAAGCATGCAGAGCAGAACCAGGTGTTTCATCATCCTCACCGCAGATTGGTCAGCGTGGAGAGCATGTCGTTCGACGTGGTGATCACTTTGGAATTCATCTCATAGGCACGTTGCGCGGTGATCAGGTTGGTAATCTCGGTGACGACATTCACGTTTGACGTCTCGATGAATCCCTGCATGACGCTGCCGAAACTGGTGGAGTTCGGCACCCCCGTCACGGCGTTGCCCGAGGCGGCTGATTGCACCAGCAGATTGCTGCCCTGCGCATCCAGCCCCGCCTCATTGGGAAACACCGCGAGCTGGATCTGTCCCAGCGTGGAGGGCGTGGTCTGCCCGGCGATGGTTGCCTGCACCTGGCCTGATGTGTTGATGCTGATCGATGTGGCGTTGGTCGGCACTGTGATGCCGGGTGCCACGATATAGCCGTCGGCGGTGACGATTTCGCCGGCTGGCGACAGGCCGAATGTGCCGTCGCGCGTATAGGCCGTCTCGCCGGAGGGCAAAGTCACCTGGAAATATCCATTGCCCTGCACAGCCAGGTCAAGCGAGTTGCCGGTATGCTGCAGATTGCCTTGCTCCGAGATGCGATAGATCGCGGCTGTCCGCACGCCAAGGCCCACCTGCGCGCCAGCCGGCACCACGGAGCCGGAATCCGAGCTGTTGGTACCCACCCGGCGCAGATTTTGATAGATCAGATCCTGAAATTCCGGCCGCCGCCGCTTGAAGCCAGTGGTCGACATGTTGGCGATGTTGGCTGAGATCACCTCGACGTTGGTCTGCTGCGCCAGCATCCCGGTGCCGGCAATATCAAGTGCGCGCATCTGAAATTCTCCCGCTCAGGACTGGCTGTTGATGCTGGTGAGCTTGTCAATCGCCTGCTGGATGCGGTCATTCTCCGCCTGCAGGAACTGCGTGCTGAACTGGAATTCGCGCAGCAGGTTGGTCATGTCGGTCACCGCCAGGATCGGCTGTACATTGCTCTCCT
>CAIVDX010000298.1 GCA_903904805.1 uncultured Rhodospirillales bacterium | reverse complement strand
TCGGCTGAGGCATGGACCAGAGATTGGTGATTTCTGCGGTGGGTTTGACCTCACCGAAGAAGCGATCGATGTTGCGCAGGGTGGCATGGTGGTCGTCCGCGCCATAGGCGGCGGTGGCATCCTCGACGACGACCACGTAATAATCGCGCATGAACGCTTCGCGGGCGGTGGTGCCGACGCAGACATCGGTGGTGACGCCGGTGAGCACCAGCGTACGGATCGCGTTGGCGCGCAGGATTGTGTCGAGGTCGGTGTTCAGGAAGGCGCTGTAGCGGTGCTTGGTGACTACCGGGTCGTTGGCCGCGGGGCGGAGGTTGCCCCAGAAATCGCCGCCCCACGAACCGGCGACGCAGACCGGAATTTCGGTGTAGCCGCCGCCTTGTTTGCGGGCGGCCTGTTCCAGCCAGACATCGGAGAGATAGGCGTTGGTGGTGCTGGAATAGACATTGCGCACGAAGATCACCAGCGTGCCGGCGGCACGCGCCGCCTCGATCAGGGAGGCGATATTGCCGGCGATGGCCTGGGCGGGGGAGACGTCGCGGCCGGCCTTGGCCACCATTCCATCCTCGGCACAGAAATCATTCTGCATGTCGATGATCAAAAGGGCGGTGTGCGTGGGAGCCACTTTTGAGGGCAGGGTGTCGAGCACGCGCGTGTGGGCGAGTTGGGCGGCGAGGTCGAGCGTGCGTCGGATGTCGGTCATTATGTGCCGAGATCGGCCAGGGCGCGATCATACCAGGTGAGATCGACGTATTTTTGGGCGGGGGGGATCGGGCCGGTCCAGGTGCTGGCGATGGTTTGCCGGATGCGCAGGAGATTGTTGAAACCGTCCCAGTCGAAGGCCGCATCTTTTGCAAGCCCGCCATTGGTGCCGACGGCGGTTTCCACCGAGCGGGCGGCGGTGTCGCTGTCGATGTTGAGGCGCGCGGCGAGGATGGCGGTGGCCTCTGCACGGTTGGATGTGTCGTAGGCCCAACGGGCGCCGGCAATGTTGGCGCGGATATAGCGCACGAGGGTGTCTGCGTTCGCTTCGGCCCAGCCACGCAGGACGAAGCCGCCATCGCCCTGATAAGGGCCGATGGCACTGACCGCGGTGCCGAAGCTGCTGTAGCCCTCGGCTTCGGCGACGAAGTTCCAGGGCGGATTCAGCATCGCGGCGACATGGGTTGGGCTTTGGCGCATCGCGGCCAGGCGCTGGGTGGCACCACCGGCGGGGAGCACCTCGTAGTCGCCCTTGGCGAGGCCGTTCATCGCCAGCATGGTGTAGAGTTGGAAGGCGTAGGCGGTGAAGGCGGCGTCGACAACCACGGTTTTGCCGCGAATATCCTCGTAGGTTTTGATTTCGGGACGTACCATGAGTTCGTTCATGCCGGTGCCGCCGCCGCAGACGATGACCACATCGGGGTTGGTGGTCTCGACCATGTAGACGGCGTTGTCGACGGCGGAATGAATGATCTCGACCTCGCCGGAGGCGAGGGTGCGACGCTGTTCGTCCGAACCGGTGGTGATGCGCAAATCGGTCTCAACACCCTCGCGCGCGAAAAAGCCTTTGGCCTCGGCAGCGAACAAGGCGAGATTCTGCGGGCCGGGGAAGATGCGGCTGCGGATCAGGGGCATTGGCATGGCGGGACTCCTGTGGTCAGCCGACGACGTGGCGAGCCGCGGTGGTGAGGTGGCGCACCAGGCCCGGTGACGCGAAGGCCTCGGCGGTCATGGCGGCCCGCATATCCAGCAGATCATTCGGCCAGCGTTTGAGCAAGGTGAGATACAGCACCGCCCAGCGCTGGGTGATTTCGGTGACCGGGCGCTCGCGCGCTTCCCACTCGGGCAACATCGTTGCGATATCGGCGGAGCTCGTTGCCATTTCGGCGAGGGCCAGTGCGTTGGCCATCGCGCATCCAGCACCCTGGGCGAGGGTGGAGGGCATGCCGTGGGCGGAATCGCCGAGGATCGCGACGCGGCCGGCTGACCATGAGGTGCAGCGGACGATGGGGTAGCGGCCCCAGATGACGTTGGTGCCGATGCGGCTGAAATGCTCGGCAAGATGAGGGAATTCGGCGATCCAGGCGGCGTGGGCGACGGTGCTGTTGGCGACCTCGTCGGGCGCGAGCGGGCAGTTTTCGGAGCCGCTGAGGAACATATATTCCTGCTCGCCGCAGCTGAGCACGCCGCAGCAGCGGGTGGGGCCCCAATATTCGCGGATCGCCCCCGGCTCTGCGGGGCCCACCCGGGGGATGATCACGCGGCCGATATGCGCATCGGTGACGAAGCCGACATGGCTTGCCAGACCAAGGGAATCTCGTACGCGTGAATTGTAGCCGTCGGTGCCGATCACCAGGTCAGCCTCGTGGCGGGCGCCGCCTTCGGTGATCAGCACGCCCTCGGGTTCTGCTGCCATTGCGGGGGAGGAGAGGATGATCTCCACGCCGCTGCGGCGGGCGGCGTTGACCAACGCCTGGTGCAGATCCACGCGCAGGGCGACGGTGCCCTGGAGTTCGCCGGGCGGGAAATTGTCGCCGCGGAGCATGGTGTTGGTGTGATCGAACAGTTCGAGGCGGCTGATGCGGTTGCCGCGGGCGAGCACCTCATCGAGTGCGCCGATGGCGGCGAGCACGCGGTGGCCGTTCGCCCAGATGGTGGTGCCGACACCGATGTCGCGCAGTTCGGCGGCGCGCTCATGCACGCGCACCGACCAGCCGCGTTGGGCGAAGGCGGCGGCGGCGGTGAGGCCGCCGATGCCGGCGCCGGCGATCTCGACATGACGCGCCATGGGACGTCTCCGGCGCGGACGCCTACGCGTTGCTCGGCGTGAGGAAGGCGTTGGTGTAGAGGTCGGCGGGCGCCAGATGGCCCGGGAGCTGCAGATATTTCACTGTGAGCTCCTCGGTGGCTTTCATTTTGGCGTCGGTCATGGTGCCGAAGCCGAATTTCTTCGTATCCTCGCTGGTGGTGAGGTCCTCGAGGATGTCGAGTTCCTTCATCGCCGATTCAAGATCGAGTTGGGGCTGGAATTCCTTCATGATGGCGACCGATTCCTCGCGGTGCGCCATGGTGTATTCGAAGCCCTTTTTTGTCGCCTGCACGAAGCCGCGCACCAGCGTGGGGTTGGCAGTGATGTAGTCCTCCATGGCGAGGATTGCGTTGGCGTAGAAATCCACGCCGAAATCGCCGAAGGTGAACGCGCCGATCTGCTCACCATTCTGCGCGGCCTTTTGCAGCACCGGCAGGGTGAAGAGATAGGTGACCATGCCGTCAGCCTGGTGGGTGAGCAGGGCGGAGTTCAGCGTGTTGGGGTCGGTGGAGAGCCAGGAGACCTTGTCTTCGTCAATGTTGTTGGCGGCGGCGAAGGCGGGGAACATCACCTTGGGTGAGCTGCCCGGGGAGGTGGCGATCTTGCGGCCCTCGAAATCCTTCGGCGTGGTGATGCCCTTGCCCTTGATGTAGAAGGCGGTGTGCGGCGGCTTTTGATAGACGCCGCAGACGGCCTTGATCTTCATATCGTCACGCGCGCGCAGGGCGATGAGCGAGCCGATGTCCTGGAAGATGAATTGGGCGCGGCCGGCGGCGAGGTAGCGGAAGCCGGCCATGGCACCTGTGCCCTGCTCGATCTTCACGTCCATTCCTGCGGCGGAATAGAAGCCCTTTTTCAGGGCGACGTAATAGGGCACGTGGCGGCCATAGGCGATCCAGTCGAGCTGGAAGGTGATCGGCACCAGGTCGGCGGCCTGTGCGCTTCGGGTCGCGGCGGTCACGCCCAGCGCGGCGGCGGCTTGCAGGGCTGTGCGGCGGGTGAGGGTCGGCTTGGGGTGCATGCGGCTCACGCTTGTCTCCTGAGGCTGACTATTGCTGATCGGGGGCTGATCGAGGGCTGATCGGGAAATCTGCAAGGCATATGCCACGCCGGTGGGGTCACGTTGCGAGCGGGGGAACCGTCGGCGGCGGGACACGGTGGCGCGTGGCCTGTTCATAGGAATAGGCGATCGCGAGCAACGTGGGTTCGGACCAGGGGCGGCCGATGATCTGCAGGCCGCTGGGCAGCATCTCGTAGGTGTAGCCCATGGGCACCACGGCGGCGGGCCAGTGCAGGGCGGAGGCGAAGGCGGTGAGGCTGCCGGCGGGCGTGGTGTTGCGGTCGCCGTTCAATTTGGGCGGATAGGCGGCGACGGGGAGCACGAGTGCGTCGATATTCTGGGCTTTCATGGCGGCGAGCCAGGCGGTGCGCATCTTTGCCTCGTCGGCCTCCAGCGCGGCGACGACGGGGTCTTCGCGCGGCGGTGGGGCGGGGGCGGTGGTGATCAGGCCGATTTCGTGCAGCGGGTGGAATTTGCCGGAGGCGACGATCTCCGCAAGGGTTTTTGGAAATGTCGGGCCGGTTTTGGCGAGGTAGGTTTCGATCGCGGCGCGGACCTCGCTGAGCGGGTGATGGCGCGGCATCATCGTCTCGAAGCCATCGATGGTGAAGGGGTCGATGATCTCGGCACCGATGCGCCGGAGGTCGGCGACGGCCTGGTCGAGCAGAGCGACGAGCTGAGGGTCGGAGGCATCAGGAGGGAAGGCCTGGCGGAGGACGCCGATGCGTTTGCCAGCGGCACCGTCGGGCTTGAGAAAAGCGGTGTAGCTGTCGAGGATGTTGCCGGCGGCACCCTGCGTGGCAATGTCGGCTGCATCCACCCCGGCGATCACGTCGAGCAGGATGGCGAGGTCGGTCACGCTGCGCGCCATTGGGCCGGCGGTGTCGCGGGCATCATACAGGCCGACCATGCCGGCGCGGGAGACGAGTGCCCAGCTGGGACGCAGGCCGACGAGCGCGTTGTTCGAGGAAGGGTTGCGGATGGAGCCCAGCGTGTCCGACCCAAGCCCGACCACGCCGAAGCTTGCGGCGAGGCCCGAGCCGGTGCCGCCCGAGGAGCCGCCGGTGGCGAAGGCGGTGTTGTAGGGGTTGCGGGCGAAGCCTGGGAGGACGGAGTTGATGTTGTCGAGCCCGCCGCGGGCCCACTCTGACATGGTGGTCTTGGCGAGAATGATGCCGCCGGCGGCACGGATTTTCGCGATCACGGTGGCGTCGGCGGGCGGGACCCAGCCGAGCAGGGCGGACGAGCCGCCGGTGGTTTGCAGGCCGGCGACGTCGTAATTGTCCTTCACCAGGACGGGGATGCCGTGCAGCGGGCCACGCAGTTTACCGGTGGTGGTGAATTCGGCATCGAGGGCGGCGGCATCGGCGAGGGCCTGGGGGTTGGTGACGATGATGGCGCCGAGCATGGGGCCTGCGCGGTCATAGGCGGCGATGCGGTTCAGATGTGACTGGGTGACAGCGACGGCGCTGGTGGCGCCCGCGCGATAGGCGGCGTGCAATTGTGCGATCGATACCTCTTCGACGGGGAATATCGACATGCTGGCGGTCATTCTTGCCTCCCTGTGCCCCTGGCTGACGCCTCCGGGAACTATTCCGCAATTTCCACGCCAGTCGGCGGTGGCATGTGGATTGCTGACCATGGCAGGGCCTGTCGAACCAAGGGCCGTGTGCCCGAGCCATCGAGGTTGCCAACCACCATGTCCGATCCCACGCATTTTCTTGGTCGTCGTGCTGTGCTGGCCGGCGGGGCCGCGCTCAGTCTTCCGGTTGGGGCGGCTGCGCAGCCGGCGCCGCAGCGGGGGGGCACGCTGGTGACGATCGTGCAGCCGGAGCCGGCCAATCTGGGGGCCTATATGTCGGTGGCGGGCAATATTCCGCCGATCACCACGCAGGTTTATGAGGGGCTGCTGGGCTATGATTGGGACCTGAGGCCGGTGCCGCATCTGGCGAAGTCCTGGGAGGTGTCTGCCGACGGGCTGAGCGTGACGTTTCATCTGCAGGATGGTGTGACCTTCCATAACGGCGCGCCGTTCACCAGTGCGGATGTGGAATATACATTCATGCAGGTGCTGAAGAAGGTGCATCCGCGCGCACCGGCGACCTTCGCGCAGCTGGTTGCAGTGGACACGCCCGATAGGCTGACGGCGATCTTTCGGCTGGCGCATCCCGCGCCCTATATCATGATGGCGCTGTCGGCCTGGGACTCGCCGATTTTGTGCAAATCGGTGTTTGAGAATACCGATCCGAGTGCGAATCAGAGTGTCAACCGGCCGGTGGGAACGGGGCCGTTCAAATTCGTCAATTGGGAGCGCGGGCAGTATGTCCGTCTCGATCGCAATCCGAATTACTGGCAGGCGGGGTTGCCTTATCTGGATCGCATCGTTGCGCGGTTCATTCCGGATGCATCGACGCGCTCAGCGGCGATCGAGGCGGGTGAGGTGCAGTTCGCCGCGTATAATGCGGTCAATCTCGCCGATGTCGAGCGGATGCGGCGCAATCCGATGCTGGAGACGACGACCAAGGGCTATGAGCTGTTCGCCGGGTTGAGCGAACTGGAGCTCAATAGCCGGCATCCACCGTTTGACAAGCGCGAGGTACGCCAGGCGATCGCTTATGCGATCGATCGGCAGTTCATTGTGGATAATATCCAGTATGGATTTGGCAAGCCGGCGACCGGGCCGATCTGTTCGAGCTTCGCCGCGTCAGGGATCTACACCGCCGATGTGCGGCGCTTTGATGTGCCGGATCGCATCGCGATCGCCAATCGGTTGCTGGACGAGGCAGGGTTGCCACGCAAGGCGGATGGCATCCGCTTCTCGGCGAAGATCGAGGTGAATTCGTTCGGGCAGCAATGGCAACGCCAGGCGGAATATATCAAGCAGGCGCTGGCGGTGGTGGGGATCGATCTGTCCCTGCGGAGCGAAGATACCGGGGCGTGGCTCAAGCGCGTTTATACCGATTACGACTATGATATCAGCGAGCCGTTCGTCTCCAATGCGTCGGACCCGGTGATCGGGGTGCAGCGGCAATATGTGACCGACCAGATCCGCAAGGGCGTTGTTTTCGTCAACAATAATTTCTACAGCAACAAGGTCGTGGATGATCTGTTCGCGGCGGGAGCGGTGGAACTCGATCCGGCGAAGCGGGCGGCGATCTATCAGCAGATCCAGAAGATCCTGGTGGAGGACAGCCCGCTGATCTGGCTGTCGGAGATCCAGTATGTGACGGTGTATCATCGCAAGCTGCATAATGCGGTGACGAATCCCCTCGGTGCCTACTCGGCTTTCGACCGGGCGTGGATCGAGCACTGAGATGCGGCGCCTGCCGCATGTGGCGCGGCGGTTGCTGTTCGCGCTGCCGGTGCTGCTGGGGGTGGCCAGCCTGAATTTCGGGTTGATCCATTTGGCACCGGGGGATGCAGCCTCGGTGATGGCGGGCGAGGGTGGGGCGGCAAGCGCGGAATATACCGAGATGCTGCGGCACAGGTTCGGGCTGGATGAGCCGTTGCCGCTGCAATATGTGCACTACGTCGTGAACATGCTGCATCTTGATCTGGGCTATTCGTTTCGCAATGAGGAGGCGGTGCTCAGCCTGATCCTCGGTCGGCTGGGACCGACGTTGCTGTTGATGGGCACGGCCTTCGTATTGGCGGTGGGGCTGGGCACGCTGCTGGGATTGCTGGCCGGGGTGAGGCGCAATTCCGTTTCCGACGCGCTCATCAGCGCTTTCGCGCTGCTGGCGGCGGCCACACCCACATTCTGGCTGGGGCTGATGTTGATCGTGCTGTTCGCGATCCGACTGGAGTGGTTGCCCACCAGCGGGTTCGAGACGATCGGCGCGTTCTATGAGGGAGCTGAACAGATCAGGGATGTGGCACGGCATCTGATGCTGCCGGCGCTCTCGCTCGCGCTGTTTTATCTGGCACTCTATGTGCGGGTGATGCGGGCCTCGGTGATCGATCAGACGCGGCAGGATTATGTGACCACCGCGCGGGCGAAAGGGCAGAGCGGGCGCGGGGTGTTGTTCGGCCATATCATGCGCAACGCGTTGCTGCCGATCGTGACGATGGCGGGTGTGCAGGCCGGTAATCTGATCGGCGGGTCGGTGATTGTGGAATCGGTGTTTGGCTGGCCGGGGATCGGCACGCTGGCGTTCTCTGCGCTGCAGGGGCGGGATCTGAATCTGCTGCTTGGGATCTTCTTTGTTTCGGCGTGCGTCGTGGTGGTGATCAATCTGTTGGTGGATCTGGCCTACACGCTGCTTGATCCGCGCATCGGGGTCTGAGGCGTGCGGGGATTTGCCAGGCGCTTCGCGCGCAACCGGATGGCGTTGCTGGGGGCGATTGTGCTGGGCCTGGTGGTGGCGGCGGCGTTCGCCGCGCCGGTGATCTATCCGGCGGGCGCGTTCGCACTGGCAGGGCCGCCGGGACAGCCGCCATTCGGGCGGTTCCTGCTGGGGACTGACAGTCTGGGGCGCGATGTCGCGGCGGGGATCGTGCATGGGGCGCGGACATCGCTGCTGGTTGGCGTGGCGGCGATGCTGGGGGCGATGGCGCTGGGCATCGTGACGGGCGCGCTGGCGGGCTATTATCGCGGTGGCGCCGACATGGTGGTGATGCGGCTGACCGAATTTTTCCAGACAATCCCGTCATTCATTCTGGCCATCCTGCTGGTGGCGATCTTGTCGCCGTCGCTGGGCACCGAGGTGTTGGCGATCGCGGTGGTGTCATGGCCGGCGATCGCGCGGCTGGTGCGCGGGGAGTTCGCCGCCCTGGGTGGGCGGGAATTCGTGCTGGCGACGATGGGGCTGGGGGCGAGCGATGGCCGGATCATTCTGCGCCATATCCTGCCGAACTGTGCGTCGCCCTTGATCGCGGTAGGGTCTTTGCTTGTTGCCAGCGCGATCTTGTTTGAATCGGGATTGTCGTTCCTGGGGCTGGGTGATCCGAATCGGATGAGCTGGGGGTTGATGATCAGCGCGGGGCGGGAGGTGCTGCGCAGTTCCTGGTGGGTGTGCACCTTTCCGGGCATCGCGATCTTGGCCAGTGTTCTGGCGATCAATCTGGTGGGTGATGGGTTGAACGAGGCGCTCAATCCGGCCCTGCGCGATCGATGATGGCGGTGCCGGCTTTGGCTGATGTCGCGCCGGTGGTGGCGATCGCGGGGCTTTCGGTCTCGCTGCCGTTGGGCGCGGATCGGGAGTTCGCGGTGCAGGGGATGAGCCTCGATCTGCGGGCGGGGGAGATCACCTGCCTGGTGGGCGAGTCCGGTTCGGGAAAATCGATGGTGGCGCGGGCCATCATGGGATTGTTGCCGGAAGGCGTGAGGGTTGCCGCGGGTGCGATGATCCATGATGGGCGCGATTTGGCGCGGCTGGATGAGGCGGCGATGCGGCGCCTGCGTGGGGCGTCGGTCGGCATGGTGTTTCAGGAGCCGATGACGGCGCTGAATCCGATGCATCGGGTGGGGCGGCAGGTGGATGAGGTGTTGCGGTTGCACACCGATCTGCCGCGCGCGGCGCGGCGGCGACGGGTGATCGACCTGTTCGCCGAAATGCGACTGCCACAGCCGGAACAGCTCATCGAGGCCTATCCGCATCAGCTCTCGGGTGGGCAGCGCCAGCGTGTGGTGATCGCGATGGCGCTGGCGATGGGGCCGCGCCTGTTGATCGCCGATGAGCCGACAACGGCGCTGGATGTGACAACGCAGGCGCAGATTCTCGCGTTGCTGCGGGGGTTGCAGCGCGAGCGCGGCATGGCGGTGCTGTTCATCACCCATGATTTTGGCGTGGTGGCGGACCTTGCCGATCGTGTCGCGGTGCTGCGACAGGGGGTGCTGGTGGAGCAGGGCACGCGCGCGGAGGTTCTGTTGCGGCCTCAGCATGAGTATACGCGCGCGCTGCTGGACGCGGTGCCGGCGATGCGGGCGCCGGCGATTCGGACCGAGATTTCAACGCCGCAAATTCTGGAGGCGCGGGAACTGCGCAAAGTGTATGCGCGGCGGTTTCTGCGCGGGCAGGCGACGACGGCGCTGGATGATGTCAGCATCAAGTTGCGGCGCGGCGAGACGCTGGGGATTGTTGGTGAGTCGGGCTCGGGGAAATCCACGCTCGCGCGAGTGCTGACGAGCCTGGCGCACGCGGATTCGGGTGAGGTGATCCTGGATGGGCATGGGGTGAGCGAGCTGTCGCGCCGGCAGCTGAGACCGTTCCGTCAGCGCATTCAGATGATCTTTCAGGACCCCTATGCCTCGCTTGATCCGCGCCAGCGCGCCGGCGACATCATCGCCGAGGGGCCGATCATTCATGGCGCGGATCGGGCTGCCGCGCGGGCGCGGGCGGCGGAGCTGTTGGCGCTGGTGGGGCTTGGGCCGGCCGCGGCGTCGCGCTTTCCGCATGAGTTTTCGGGCGGGCAGCGGCAGCGCATCGGCATCGCGCGCGCGCTGGCACTGGAGCCCGACATCCTGGTGGCTGATGAGGCAGTGTCGGCGCTGGATGTGTCGGTGCAGGCGCAGATATTGCGGGTGTTGGAGGAGATCAAGCAGAGGCTTGGGCTGAGCATGATCTTTGTGACGCATGACCTGCGGGTGGCGTTGCAGATCTGCGACCGGATCGCGGTGATGCAGGCCGGGCGGGTGGTGGAGATGGCCAGCGCGCGGGAGATTTTCAGCGCCCCGGCGCACCCCTACACGCGGGCATTGTTTGCCGCGGTGCCAGGGGCGTCGGCCGCCGACAGCGTTTAGCCGGGCAGGCCGAGGATGGCGCGGGCTTCGGCGGGCGTGGCGGGTTCGAGATTCATGTCACGGACCATGCGCACGGTGCGCTCGATCAGCATCTCGTTGGTGGCGAGCACGCCGCGGCTGTAATAATTATTGTCTTCAAGTCCAGCGCGGACATGGCCGCCCAGCGCGATGGATTGCATCGTGGCTGGCAGCTGGGCGGGGCCGATGCCGGAGACGCAGAACAGCGATTGCGGCGGCAACAGCTTGACCATCATGCTGAGGATATCCTGCGTGTAGGGCAGGCCGCCCTGGAAGTTGCGGTCCGCACCGAGGACGATGTTGATGTAGTAGGGCGGCTTGTCGTAGCCCTTCTGGATCAGGCGGGTGACATCCTGCAGGATATGGGCGGGGTTGAAGACCTCCCATTCCGGCTTGATGCCGCGCTCGACGAACCGTTTCGCCATCGCTTCGCAGCGCGAGGGCGTGGTGATCACCAGGATTTCCTTGTCGCCGAAATTGTCGACCGCGGTGAAGCCGTCGAAGGTGGCCATTTCGGCGCCGGCATCGAGGCCCTTGAGGCGCTCGTCGAAATTATTCTCGAACATGCCGTCGGGCCGTTCGATCAGCATGTCGCCGCTGGACCCGCCACCGGTTGAGTTGTTGATGATGATGTCGCAACGGGCGCGGATGCGGGTGTTGATGTCGCGGTAGATGTCGGCGTTGCAGGTGGCGAGGTCGTCAGGCCGGCGGGCGTGCAGGGCGGCGATGGAGGCGCCGGCCTTGAAGCTGCGATACACGGATTCGGCGATTTCCTCAGGCTGCGTCGGCAGATTCGGGTTGGATTGCTTGGATGCCATGCCGCCGGTGGGGGCGACGGTGACGATCACCTTGTTGCTGGCCATGGCTTTCCTCCTGGGCTGCGCGGCCCTGCGTTGAGATGTCGCCGCTGTTCTGGCGCGGAGTCTGCCCGACTCTCGCCGGGATGACCAGCCGGGGTGCGCTAGCCGAGGGCGCGGAGATGGCGGATGGGGCGGCCGGGCGCGATGGATTGGATGGCGGCGGCAACGGCTTGGGCGTCGATTCCTGCCGCGCGGTAGAGGTCGGCGATGGTGCCGGTCTGGCCGAAATGGCGCACGCCGAGGGCGCGGGTGCGGTGGCCGTGCACGGCGCCGAGCCAGCTCAAAGTGGCAGGGTGTGCGTCGATCACCGTGACCAGACCGGCATTGCGGGGGACGGCATCGAGCAGGCGTTCGATGTGGGAGAGGCCGCCGCTCTCCTGCGCTTGGCTCCAGCCGGCATGCAGGCGATCGGCGGAGGTGATGGCGAGCAGGCCGACATCGCGGCGGTCCTCGCCGACCAGGCCGGCGGCGTCCAGCGCCTCGGGGGCGAGCGCGCCGGCATAGGCGATGACGGCCTCGGCGTTCGGGCCCGGGCGGCGGACCCAGTAGGCGCCGGCGACGATATCGTTCTTGTCGTGCGGGCTGAGCGCGCGGGCGGGCTGGGCGATGGCACGGGTGGACAGGCGCAGATAGACGGCACCGCCCTCCTTGCCCTCGCGCTGGATGTGGTCGAAGGCCCAGGCAAGGAGGATGGCGAGTTCGTCGATATAGGCGGGCTCGAAGCTGGTCAGACCATCCTGCGCCAGGCCGATCAGCGGGGTTGCGATGGATTGGTGCGCACCGCCCTCGCCGGCGAGCGTGATGCCCGAGGGCGTGCCGATCAGGATGAATCGCGCATCCTGGTAGCAGGCATAGTTCAGCGCATCGAGGCCGCGCTCGATGAACGGGTCGTAGAGCGTGCCGACGGGCAGCAGGCGCTCGCCGGTGATGGCGTGCGAGAGGCCGAGCGCGGAGAGCATGGTGAACAGGTTCATCTCGGCGATGCCGAGCTCCAGATGCTGGCCGGCGGGGGAGAATTGCCAATGCACGGTGGAGGGGATGCGGGCGGTGCGGAAGGCGTCGGCCATTGCCTCGCGGGCGAACAGGCCGCGGCGATTCACCCAGGCACCGAGATTGGTGGAGACGGTGACATCGGGCGAGGTGGTGACGATGCGCGCGGCGAGCGGGCTGCTGCCTTTGGCCAGCTCATGCATGATGAGGCCGAAGCCGTGCTGGGTGGAGGCCTCTTTCAATGCCGGCGACGGGAAGTCGGCGGGAACGTCGATCCTGGGCGCGCTGTGGCGGCGGGGGCCGGTGGCGTTGAAGGGGACGGCAGCGAGGAAGGCTTGCAGCTCCGCTTCGGGTGCGGCGAGGCCTTCGAAGCGGTCCCACTCGTGGCCAGCGCGGATCGCCATCGCGGTGCGCAGACTGTCGACCTGGGCCGGGTTCATCAGGCCGGCATGGTTGTCCTTGTGGCCGGCCAGCGGCAGGCCGAAGCCTTTGATGGTGTAGCAGATGAAGCAGGTTGGGCGGTCATGCGTGCGGGCCGCGGCGAAGGCATCGAGCAGGGTGGGCAGGTCGTGGCCGCCCAGATTGCCCATGAGGTCGGCGAGCTCGGCGTCGGAGCGGCGGTCGAGCAGGGCGGAGACCAGGCCCTGGTCGCCGATTTCCTCGGTGAGGCGGGCGCGCCAGGCGGCACCGCCGGAGAAGGTGAGCGCGGAGTAGAGCTGGTTGGGACAGGCCTCGATCCAACCGCGCAGGCGCTGCCCGCCCGGTTCGGCGAAGGCGGCCTGCTGCAGGCGGCCATGGCGCAGCACCACTACATCCCAGCCGAAATTGCGGAAATTGGTCTCGAGCTTTTCCCACAGCCCCTCGCGGATCACCGCATCGAGGCTCTGGCGGTTATAGTCGACCACCCACCAGGTGTTGCGCACGCCGTGCTTCCAGCCCTCCATCAGGGCCTCGAAGATGTTGCCTTCGTCGAGCTCGGCATCGCCGATCAGGGCGACCATCTTGCCGTCCGGTCGCGTGGTGGCCCAGCCCTTGGCGTGCACGTAATCCTGCACCAGTGAGGAGAAGAGGGTCTGCGCGACGCCGAGGCCGACCGAGCCGGTGGAGAAATCGACGTCGTCGGTGTCCTTGGTGCGGGAGGGGTAGGATTGCGCGCCGCCGAAGCCGCGGAAATTTTGCAGTTTCTCGCGTGTTTGATTGCCAAGCAGATATTGGATGGCGTGGAAGATCGGGCTGGCGTGGGGCTTCACCGCGACGCGGTCCTCCGGGCGGAGGACGTGCAGATAGAGCGCGGTCATGATGCTGGCGATGGAGGCGGAGGAGGCCTGGTGGCCGCCAACCTTCAGCCCGTCCGGATTGGGGCGGAGATGGTTGGCGTTGTGGATCATCCAGGTGGAGAGCCACAGAATTTTCCGCTCGAGCGCGGAGAGTATGGCAAGCTTCTTGGGGTCGGCTGTGCTCATGGGCGCAGTAGATCGAGGTGGGGGGTGGGGGGTCAAGGTAAAACGACCGCCGCGCTGATCGGTCAGCGTCGCCCCGCCTAGCGTTGCCCGTACACGCTGTTGACGAAAAGGTCTTTGAATGCGCGGGGCTGGCAGCGCCAATATTGCTTTGGCGCGCTGACCTGGGCGCCGAGCTCGGCGGCGGCGTGCCAGGGCCAGCGCGGGTCGTAGAGGATGGCCCGCGCCAGCGCGATGGCATCGGCCTCGCCGGCCTGCAGGATGGCCTCGGCATGGGCGGGTTCGGTGATCAGGCCGACCGCGATGGTGGGCAGGCCGGTCTCGGCCTTGATGCGCTGGGCGAAGCGAACCTGGTAGCCGGCGCCAAGCGTGATCTGCTGCAGCGGCGAGACGCCGGCGGTGCTGACATGGATGGCGGCCGCGCCGCGTTTGGCCAGCTCGCGGGCGAAGATGACGGTGCTGTCGAGATCCCAGCCGCCGTCGACCCAATCCGTGGCGGAGACGCGGAGCCATACCGGTCGGTCGGCGGGGAAGGCGGCGCGCACGGCGTCGAACACCTCCAGCGGGAAGCGCATGCGGTTCTCCAGGCTGCCGCCATATTGGTCGGTGCGGGTGTTGGCGAGCGGGGAGAGGAACTGGTGCAGCAGGTAGCCGTGCGCGCCGTGGATCTCAATGGCCTCGATCCCGAGGCGGGCGGCACGCTGGGTGGCGGCGACGAAATCGGCGCGCACGCGGGCAAGGCCGGCCGCGTCCAGCGCGGTGGGGGGCACCTCGCCGGGGCTGTGCGGCAGGGCGGATGGGGCGAGGGTCTGCCAGCCGCGCGGGGCGTCTGGTGGGATCTGCGCACCGCCTTCCCAGGGTGGGGCTGAGGAGGCCTTGCGGCCGGCGTGGCCGAGCTGAACGGCGACGGGGATCGGCGCGGTGGCGCGGATGGCGGTGAGGATGCGGGCCAGGGCGGCTTCGTTCTCGTCGGAATACAGGCCGAGATCGTCGGGCGAGATGCGGCCCTCGGGCGAGACGCCGGTGGCCTCGAGGATGAGCAGGCCGGCGCCTGATATGGCGAGCTGGCCGAGATGCATCATGTGCCAGTCGCCGGGCGTGCCGTCGGTGCAGGAATATTGGCACATCGGGGCGACGATGATGCGGTTGGGCAGGCTGAGGCCACCCAAAGCGAGGGGTTGGAACAGCAGGCTCATGCGTGGCACTCCGGGACGGCGAGGGGATCTCGCCGGTATGTGCCCTGACGGCCGCGTGTTGCCAACCGTGGCGGCTTATCCTGGACCGGCTTATTCCAGCCGTTGCGGAATACGGACGAATTTCGAGGTGTCGTAGCCCTGCGCGGCGAAGCGGGCGAGCAGGGCCTGGTAGGTGGGCTCGTCCATGGTGGGGGTGTGGGAGAGCACCCAGCCATAGGAGTGGCCGGGATAGCCGACCAGCGCGGTGCGGTAGTCCGGGTCCACATAGAGGATGAGGTAGGAGAGATAGAGCGGCCAGAGCGGCGTTTCGCGCCAATAGGCGTTGTTCGTGCCCTCTTTCACGTAGCCGCGCATGGTGAAGCTTTCGGCCGGGGCGTCGAGGCTGCCGGGGCGACCCCAATAGACGTCGTCGAAACGATCTGGCGCGGTCATGGTGATATCGAACCAGCTGCCGACTTTGCCGTTCTCGGCGAAATAGGGGATGTTGGCGATGATGTACCAGCGCTGGGCGTAGCGCTGCAGATCGACATGCTCGGCGAGTTTCTGCGGCGGGTCGTCACCGGCGCAGCCGCTTAGGGCAGAGGCGGCGAGCATCAGCATCATCAACAACGCGGCGCGCATGGCGGTGGTCCTTCAGATCAGGTCGTAGGTGATGGTCGAGCCGTCGCGGCCCGGGGCGCGCAGGGCAGTCCAGCCGCGATCCTGGCCGTACCAGAGTTCCATACGCGCATCGCCGTCGAGCGCGAAGCGATGC
>CAIVDX010000297.1 GCA_903904805.1 uncultured Rhodospirillales bacterium | reverse complement strand
CGGGCAGGGCGCGCAGGATGTCCAGCGAGCCGGCGCGGGGGGTGTCGAATTCCATCAGGTAGAGCGGCAGGCGCACGGTGCGGAACAAGGTTTCGGCGACCAGCTGGTAGCCGCCTTCGGCCTGCCAATGGCCCTGATTGTTGCCGCGGCAGAGATGTGCCGCGACGGTCATGCCGGCGGGGGCGGCGTCGATGACGGCGTTGAGCACGTCGGCATAGATGCGCAGCAGGTCGCGCCAGTCGTCGCCGCGCTCGGCGAGGGTGCGCTGGATGTTGGGGTCGGCGAATTTGGCGAGGGAGGTTTCGTCGAGCTGGACATAGGTGCAGCCGGCCGCGTGCAGGGCGGCGAGTTCGCGCGCGTAGGCGGCGACCAGGTCGGACCAGAAATCATCGAGGTTGGGATAGATGTCGCGGCTGATGTCGGCGCGGCCCGCCCGGTAGTGGATGAAGGCGGGGCCGGGGATGGTGATTTTCGGCGTGGCCTTCGTGTGGGCGCGCAGGAAGGCGAAGTCGGTGGCGTTGCGCGACAGGCCGCTCCAGGCGATGCGGTCATTCACCACCATGCGCGGGGCGCTGTGGCCGGTGCTGCCTTTGAAGCGCCAGCTGCCCTGGCCGAGATCCATCACCACGCCGGAGAGCGCCTCGGTGGTGAAATTGTCGGAATACAGGCCGCGGCGGAATTCGCCGTCGGTGACCACGGGCAGGCCGATCTGTTCCTGCAGGGCGATGGCGTCGATGATCGCGGCATCCTCGGCGGCGCGCAGGGCGGCGTCGTCGATCTCACCGCGGACGCGGGCGGCGCGGGCGGCGAGCAACGCGGGCGGGCGCAGCAGGCTGCCGACCTGGTCGACATGGAAGCCGGGCAGCGCGGTGGGCTGGGTCATCACAGGTCCTTCGGGGATCAGCGGGCCGGCAGGTAGGCTTCGGTATAGAGCTTCGCCATGTCGGGCTTTTCGGGCAGCACGCCCATGTCGACGAAGCTTTGGGCGAGCACCGCCATCGCCTTGGGTTCGAAGCGGCCGTTCGGCGAGACCTCGCTGCGCACCAGTTCGAAGACACGCTCGGCCACCGGCTGGTCGCCGCCGACCTTGGTCAGGATGCAGGCCACTGTTGTCGGCTTGTCGGAGACCACGACATCGAGCGCCTCGAACCATGCGGCGAGCAGGGCGCGCAGCTGGTCGGGATGGGCCGAGATGAAATCGGTGCGGGCATAGACCACGCCCTGGGCGAAATCCGGCACCGAGGGGCCGAAGGTCTGCAGCACGCGCGCGCCGCCCTTGGATTCGAGCGTGTAGGCGGAGACGCTGTCCATGACGGCGGCATCCAGGCCGCCGGTGCGCAGCATGGCTGTCGCGGTGGGGGTGTTGCCGGCGGAGATCAGGGCGATGTCGGTCGGCGCGAAGCCCTCGCTGCGCATCACCTGGTGCGCCAGCCAGTCGGTGAGGCCGCCGGGATTGCTGATGCCGAGCTTGCGGCCCTTCAGCTGGGCGGGGCTGGTGATGTTTGAGCTGTCGGCGACAACGAGCGCCATGTCGGCCGGGCGACCGGAGACGACGGCGACGGCAAGCTCCGGCGCGCCCTTGGCGATGAAGGCCATCTCGGAGCCGGCGCCGACCATCACATCGATGGCGCCGCCGATCAGCGCGGGCTGGCCTTTGGAGGCGCCGAAAAAGATCGAGGGCTGAACATCCAGACCGTGGCGGAGAAAGATGCCGCGGGTGATGCCGATGTCGATCGCGCAGTTGGGGATCGAGGTTGGGGCATCGTTGCCGACATGGATGATCTCGGCCGCCCGGGCGGGCAGGGCGGCGGCGAGGCTCACAGTGAGGAGGCCGGCGAGCAGGGAGATGGCAGGGCGGGCCATGCGAGGATCCTCCTTGTTATTTTGGTTGCAGAGTGCATGGCGGGTGCGGTGGGCACAACCCGGCGGCTACTCCCGGCGCAGCACCGTGTCGGTGATGAAGCTGGACAGGCCATGGGCGACGAAATCGCGCTTCAGGGCAGCTTCATCGTATTCGTCGCGCACCCAGTCGAGGAAGGGAATGCGGCCCTCGCCCTGGCGGGCGTAGAGGGCGAAGAAGGCATCCAGGATGCCGGTGCGGCTTTTGTTGAAATGGCCGAATTTCCAATGCAGTTGCTGCATCGCCTCCTGGGTGGTGCCGCCCTGGAACATGATGAACAGGGCGGAGGCCAGGCCGGCGCGGTCAGCGCCGGATTTGCAATGGATCATCGCCGGTTCGACGAGGGTTTCGCATATCTTGGCGAAGCGCAGGATCCGGTCGCGGTGCGGGGCGCCGCGGGATTCGAAGGCCATGTCGAGATGGATCAGGCCGAGCTTGGCGGCGGCCTCACGCGAGAGGGCGTCTGAGCCGCATTTGCGCGGGCCGCGCAGATTGATCAGCGTTTTCAGGTGGTAGCGG
>CAIVDX010000296.1 GCA_903904805.1 uncultured Rhodospirillales bacterium | reverse complement strand
CGGGCGTGGCGGTGCCGGCGATCACGCCGTTGGCGGTTGCGCTGATCAGGTCTGGCGGCATGCCAGCAGCGACGAACTGCACCTCGTTTGGCGCGATTCCGACGGCATTCAGCGCCGCACGCATAAAGATGTCCGGCGCGGAGCCGGGCGTGGAGACACCGAGCACCTTGCCGCGCAGATCAGTGATCTTCGGGGCTGAGGCGTTGGCCCAGAATCGATATGTCTGTTTGTTCCAGCCGCAGCCAACGATCTTCACATCGGCGCCGCGGCTTGCCGCGACCATCGGACTGGGCGGGCCGCCGATATAGGCCTCCAACTCGCCAGCCAGCATGGCCTTGAGCAGCAATGGATCGCCCTTCAGCGGCACCATCTTCATATCGACCCCGAAGGCGGTGCCAAAACCGCCACGCGAGCCCATGTACAACATGCCGGCATCGCCGTTGGGGGCCACCGTGCCGATGCGCCACTCCGGCAGATCCTCCGCCTTTGCAGCGGGAGCCAGCAGGCCAATCAGACAGATCGCACGCAGGAATAGGCGCATCGCGGTTTGGCTCCCGGGCAGCTCACCCGGTCACCATGACCGGTCGCAGAGGCGAAATGCAATCCACACGCCAGCATTGACCGATGCGACAGGCAACCGCAGAATTCGTGCAGACAATTTCTTTCGCGGGGCCACCATGGAATTCGGTATTCTGTCCAACGGCTTTCGCCCGCACACCTCCGCGGGCCAGACCTATGACGAGGACATCGCCGAGATCGTGCTCGCTGACCGGCTTGGTTTTCGCGATGCCTATATCAGCGAACATCACGGCGAACCGCCACATATCAACGCGGTGGACACGATACCGGTTCCAGAACTGATGATGGCCAAGGCCGCTGCGCTGACAAGCAACATCCGGATGGGGGCGGCGGTGAAGCTGCTGCATCTGCAGCATCCGGTGGATGTCGCGGTGGGGGCGGCGGTGACCGACCATCTGCTCGGCGGGCGTTTCATCTTCGGGTTCGGCACCGGCTTCGGCAACCCGGCCTTCTGCGCCGAACGTGGCCTGACCTTCGAGGATCGCCACGAGCGCATGCGCGAAACGCTCGATTTCGTCGAGCAATGCTGGAGCAGCGAGCAGCCTTTCGACTGGGAGGGCAAGCATTGGCAGGGCAAGGGCGTGCTCGCACTGCCCAAGCCGGTGCATGGTCGTCCGCCAATGTCGGTGGCCACCGACACCGATGACATGCTGCGCCTGGCCGCTCGACGCGGCTACACCGCGATGTTCGCATTCGTTGAGAGTGCGCAGCGCATTAAGGAGAAAATCTCCATCTACGTCACCGAGGCCACGGCGCACGGCATCGTCGACCCGATTGCCAACGTTGCTGTCGCCCGTTGCGTATATATCGCTGATTCGAAACAACAGGCGATCGAGGACATGCGCGAGGCTGTGGCTATCGAGGTTGGCGTGCAAGCCCAGCGCGGCTTCCTTACCATGATGAAAAACCGCTACGGTATCGAGATCAAGAACGACCGCACAGCCATTGAACAACTCGTCGCCGCCGGTCTCTACATCGTCGGTACGCCCGAGCAGGTGACTGAGCAGATCACGAAATTCCACACCGACTGCGGCGGCTGGGGAACCTTCATGATCGTCGCCGGCAAGAACTGGGCGGACCGCGAGCGGCGGGCAAAGTCGATGACGTTGTTCATGGAGAAGGTGGCGCCGGAGTTGCGCGAGCTTGGAAAAGCACAGGCACTGGCGGCGGAGTAAGAAAGCGAGCGCGGCGTTTTTGAAAAAAAGAAGCAAAAGGCTTCTATGGGTTTGTGCCGGTGCGGTGGTGCCGTGCCGCGCAGAGCCTCGTTGGCGCCGACCTGCCGGCCCAAACTTTCAAAAGTTGTTT
>CAIVDX010000295.1 GCA_903904805.1 uncultured Rhodospirillales bacterium | reverse complement strand
CCGCCAGATTCTCGACACCGTCGGCGATTGGGCCGACAGCGCGCCCAAGGGGCTGCGTCCCGGCGGCTGGGCCTTCCAGTACGGCAACTCGTTCTATCCCGACGTCGACGACACCGCGGTGGTCGGCATGGCGCTCCACCGCACCGGCGACGAGCGCTATCGCGAAGCCTGGGAGCGGGCCGCCGAGTGGGTGGTCGGCATGCAGAGCCGCAACGGCGGCTGGGGCGCCTACGACGCCGACAACACCTTCCATTATCTCAACCACATTCCCTTCGCCGATCACGGCGCGCTGCTCGACCCGCCGAGCGCCGACGTTTCGGCCCGCTGCGTCGGCTTCCTCGCCCAGATCGGTCACGGCCTGGAGCATCCGGCGGTCAAACAGGGCGTCGATTATTTGCTCAAGGAGCAGGAGCCCGACGGGTCCTGGTTCGGTCGCTGGGGCACCAACTATATCTATGGCACCTGGTCGGTGCTCTGCGCGCTGAACGCCGCCGGCATCGGCATCGACGATCCCGCGGTGGCACGCGCGGTGGCGTGGCTGGAAAGCAAGCAGCGCGAGGATGGCGGCTGGGGCGAGGATTGCGAATCCTACGGCGCCGCACCGGCCGGCGAGTATCGTGTGAGCACGCCCTCGCAAACCGGCTGGGCGGTGCTGGCACTGATGGCGGCCGGGCAGGTCGAGCGCGCATCGGTTGCGCGCGGCATCGCCTATCTCTCGGCCAATCAGCGCGATGATGGCGAGTGGTCCGAGACACCCTACACGGCGGTCGGTTTCCCGCGCGTGTTCTATCTGCGCTATCACGGCTACCGGCTGTTCTTCCCGCTGATGGCGCTCGCCCGATATCGTGGCCTGATGAGCGGCAACAGCCGCCGCGTCGCCTACGGCTTCTGATTGCCGCTCAGCGCGTTTCCCAATCTTGGTGTTCTGACCGGCCTGGGTGCCGAGGCGCGTCTGGCCGCAGGGCTTGGCCAGGTGATGACCGGCGGCGGCGATCGCGCGGGCGCGGTGCGCGCTGCCGAGAAACTGGTGCGGTCGGGGGTGTCGGCGGTGCTGAGTTTCGGCCTGGCAGGCGGTCTGTCGCCGGGCCTGAAGCCCGGCGCGCTGGTGGTGCCCGCTGCGGTGCTGGTGGACGGAGAGAGGATCGACTGCGATCCAAGGCTGCTCGCCTGGCTGGGTGGGGCGACGGTCGATCTGCTGACCGACGCGCCTGCGATCATCGTGAGCCGTTCAGCGAAATCCGCAATGTGGGCAGCCAGCGGCGCGGCGGCGGTCGATCTTGAGTCCGGCCCTCTGGCGCTGGCCGCCGCGCGCGCCGGGATTGGTTTCGCGGTGCTGCGCGCCGTGTGCGATCCGGCGGCTCGCGATCTCCCCCCGGCAGCACTGGCAGCATTGGATTCGAACGGCGCGATCGGCGGCCTGCGGATCGCCCAGTCGATCCTGCGCCACCCCTCCCAGCTACCAACCTTGATCGCCTTGGGACGGGACGCATCGCGAGCGCGCCGCACACTGGTGGCAGTGACCAGCGGCACCGGCGCGCCCTAACGCCGCGGCAAAACTCCCCGGAGTTTTCTGCTTCTTTTTTTCAAGAAAGAAGCGCTTGGCTTCGATCAGTCCGCCGCATCCGCAATATCAGCGGTCCCGGTTTCCTTGACCCGCTCCATTGCCTGCTCGACATGCCGGCTGAACACATACTGCGCCGGCCGCTGATGATCGAGGTTGATCTCCGGCGCCATCGGCCCGTCCACTTTCGGCCCACGCAGCGCGACCTTCAGCGCGGTGAGCGGACGCGCCACGGCGTCCATCGTGGCGGTCGCCTCGAAGCCGGAATGCACCATGCAGTCGGCACATTTTTCGTATTTTCCGACGCCGTAGCTGTCCCAGTCGGTGGTCTCCATCAGCTCCTTGTAGGTCTTGGCGTAGCCTTCACCGATCAGGTAGCAGGGGCGCTGCCAGCCAAACACGTTGCGTGTCGGGTTGCCCCAGGGCGTGCATTTGTAGGTCTGATTGCCGGCCAGGAAGTCCATGAACAGAGGCGACTGGGTGAATTTCCAGGCCTTGCCGCCACGCCGGCGCGGATCGCGACGCAGAATGTCGCGGAACAGCTGCTTGGTCTTCTGGCGGGTGAGGAAATGCTGCTGGTCCGGCGCGCGCTCATAGGTGTAGCCGGGCGAGGTCATGATGCCATCGATGCCGAGGGCTGTCGCGTCATCGAAGAACTTCGCCACGCGCTCGGGATCGGCGCCGTCGAACAGGGTGCAGTTGATCGAGACACGGAAGCCGGCGGCCTTCACCTTCTTGATGGCCGAGATGGCGCGGTCGAACACGCCGTCCTGACACACCGCGGCGTCATGCATGGACTTGTCGCCATCGAGATGCACGTCGAACGAGAAGTTCGGATGCGGCTTGAACATCTCAAGCTTTTTCTCAAGCAGCAGGGCGTTGGTGCACAGATAGACGAACTTGCCGCGCGCGAGGATGCCCTCGACGATCTGGTCCATTTCCTTGTGCAGCAGCGGCTCGCCACCGGCGATCGCCACCACCGGCGCGCCGCACTCATCCACCGCGGCGAGCGCATCAGCGACCGAGATGCGCTGATTCAGGATCGCATCGGGATAATCGATCTTGCCGCAGCCGGCGCAGGCCAGGTTGCAGCGGAACAGCGGCTCGAGCATCAGCACCAGCGGATAGCGCTTGTTGCCCAGCAGATGCTGCTTGACGACGTAGGCGCCGACCTTGACGACCTGACGGAGCGGAACGGACATCTGCGATACCTCAGCTGACTTCGGCGGGAAATTTGAAACGAACGTCTTCGGCGACACCGTCCATATTGGCGACCTCGACCTCGCCAAACTTGCGCAGACCCTCTAGCACACCCTGTACCAATGTTTCGGGAGCCGAGGCGCCGGCGGTCAGGCCCACGGTGGTGATGCCCTCGAACCAGGCGGGCTCGAGTGCGGCGGCGTCGTCGATCAGGTAGGCCGGCTTGCCCAGCACCTCGCCGATCTCGCGCAGGCGGTTGGAGTTGGAGCTGTTGCGCGAGCCCACCACCAAGATGAGCTCGACCTGCTGCGCGAGTTCGCGCACCGCGTGCTGGCGGTTCTGCGTGGCATAGCAGATGTCGCGCACATCGGGCCCGACAATGGCGGGGAAGCGGGCATTCAGCGCGGCGATGATGTCACGCGTGTCGTCCACCGAGAGGGTCGTCTGGGTGATGTAGGAGAGCTTCTCCGGGTCCGCCACGGCGAGTCGGGCGACATCCTCGACCGTCTGCACCAGGTGCACCTTGGCCGGAACCTGGCCGATGGTGCCCTCAACCTCCGCATGGCCGGCATGCCCGACCAGCACGATCTCACGGCCCTGGGCGGCATAGCGGCGCCCCTCGGCATGCACCTTGGCGACCAGTGGGCAGGTGGCATCGATCACCGGCAGCTGGCGCTCGCGGGCCAGTTCTTCAACGCGCTTGGCCACGCCATGGGCGGAAAACACCGTCATCGCGCCCGGCGGAATCTGGTCGAGCTCATCGACGAACACCGCCCCGCGGGCGCGCAGATCCTCGACAACGTGGCGGTTATGCACGATTTCGTGCCGCACATAGATGGGCGGACCGAACTTCACCAGGGCCCGCTCGACGATCTCGATGGCCCGCTCCACACCCGCGCAGAAGCCGCGCGGCTGAGCCAGAATGACGCGCATGGGTCTGGTCCTCCAGCCGGGCGGGGGCGCCGGCGCTATTCCTATCTGGGACGTCGGATATTACATAGGGTGCGTCGCGGCAACCCGAAGGGGCTCTGACGCTGCTTTTTCGGCCGAAGGCCAGCCCCTAGGGCAGTTGCACCGCCCCTGGCAATAGGCTAACCGCGCCAGCCTCGGGTGGACACATCAGATGGCCAACCCGGATCCCACCCAGAATCGCCGCCCGCGTCCGACTGCCGGCGGTGGAGAGCATGCGTGAACAGCCCACTGCCACCTTCCCCCGGCCGCCCGACCACCGCGTTGCTGGACCGCGTGCGTGTGCCTGCGGATCTGCGGAATTTTTCGGTTGAGCAGTTGAAGCAGCTGGCCGATGAGTTGCGGGCGGAGACGGTGGATGTT
>CAIVDX010000294.1 GCA_903904805.1 uncultured Rhodospirillales bacterium | reverse complement strand
TGACGAAAAGAACCAACATAATTTCGGGGTTTAGCACCGTGGTCGGGCGATGACGGAGATCGCGCCTGCACCGTCCCGCTTGCGGCGGGTTGTTGATCTGCTGCTGGGCAAGGGGGTGACGCTGGTTCTGGCCGCCGTCGCGCTCGGGCTGGGCATCGGCACCTTTGGATTGTTGTCGGGTGGTTCTGACATTTCCGTCAGGCCAGGGGTGTCGGTGGGTGTGGTGCTGGCGAACGCGGCGGTGCTGCTGCTGCTGTTCGCGCTGCTCGCCGGGCGTCTGACGAGGGTGTGGGTGGAGCGCCGCCGCGGCTCGGCGGGCTCACGCATGCATGTGCGGCTGGTGCTGCTGTTCAGCGTGGTGGCGGTGACGCCGGCGATCGTGGTGGCGGTGTTCGCGGCGATCTTTTTCAATCTGGGCATCCAGTCCTGGTTCAATGACCGGGTGCGCACCTCGCTCGAGGAAAGTCTGCAGACCGCGCAAGGCTATCTTGACGAGCACCGCAACAATATCCGCATCGACGCGCTGAGCATGGCCAATGATCTCTCGCGTGCCGGGCAGTATCTGAGCACCGATCCTGGCACCTTCGTGGAAGTGCTGGGCACCCAGACGATGCTGCGCGGTCTGACCGAGGCGCTGATCTTCGAGCCGATCACCGGGCAGCGCATGGCCAGTGCCGGGCTGCTGGTGGGGCTGGGCACGCCGCTGCCGCCGCGCAGCGCGATCGACGCGGCGATGTCCGGCGAGGTGTCGGTGATCGGCAACGAGGACGGCTCGATCGTGCGGGCGGTTGTCGCGCTGAATTCCACGCCCACCTTGATGCTGATGGTGGGTCGGCCGGTCGATCCCGAGATCATCGCCCACATGTCGCGGGTGGAGAATGCGGTTGCCGAATATGAGAGGCTGGATCAGAATCGTTCGGGACTGCAGATCACCTTCGTGTTCATCTTCGCGATCGTCGCGCTGCTGGTGCTGGCCGCCGCGGTGCTGATCGGGCTGGTGATGGCCAACACCATGGCGCGCCCGATCGCCGGGCTGATCACCGCGGCCGAGCGGGTGCGCGCGGGTGATCTGAGCGTGCGCGTGCCGGAGATGCGCAGCGACGACGAGATGGCGGGGCTGCTGCGCGCCTTCAACCGCATGACCGGGCAGCTGGCGGCCCAGCGCGGCGAGCTGATGGACGCCTACAGCCAGATCGACGAGCGCCGGCGCTTCACCGAGACCGTGCTCTCGGGCGTGTCGGCGGGCGTGATCGGGCTGGATGCGCAGGGGCGGATCGAGCTGCCCAATCGTGCCGCCGGCGAACTGCTGGGCACCGAACTGATGACGGCGATCGGCGAGGATCTCGCGCTGGTCGAGCCGGGCTTCGGCCCGTTGCTGGGGGCGGCGGTCGCGGCGCCGGAGCGGGCGCACACCGCGGAAATCCAGATCGGCAAGGCCTCGCGCCGGCGCACTTTGCTGGCACGGATCGGCACCGAGCTGACCGCCGGGCGGACCGATGGGTTCGTGGTGACCTTCGATGACATCACCGAACTGCAGGCCGCCCAGCGCAAGGCGGCGTGGGGCGATGTGGCGCGGCGCATCGCGCACGAGATCAAGAATCCGCTGACGCCCATTCAGCTCTCGGCGGAGCGGCTGAAGCGTCGTTTCGCAAAAGAAATAACATCCGATCCCGAGACATTCACGCAGTGCGCCGATACGATCGTGCGGCATGTCGGTGATATCGGGCGGATGGTAGATGAGTTCTCCGCCTTCGCGCGGATGCCGCAGCCGGTGATCCGGCCGGAGGATATCGGCCGGGTGGTGCGCGAGGCGCTGATGCTGCAGCGCCAGGCGCATCCGGAAATCGCCTGGCACACCGATCTGCCTGAGCAGGGGCCGGTGGCGCCCTGCGATCGGCGCATGCTGGGCCAGGCGCTGACCAATCTGTTACAGAATGCGGAGGATTCGGTCTCGATGCGGCCGCGCGGGGCTGATGAGGCGCGCGGTGACATCGCGGTGCGGCTGTGGACGGATGAGACCAGCGTGCATATCAGCATCACCGATGACGGAATCGGGCTGCCGGAGCAGGATCGGTCGCGGCTGATGGAGCCGTATGTGACGCACAAGCCGAAAGGCACCGGTCTGGGGCTGGCGATCGTGAAGAAGATATTGGAAGATCACGGTGGAGACGTCGCGCTCGACGATCGCCCCGATGGACATGGGGCGGTCGCGACCCTGACCCTGCCGGGGAGACTGAGCGATGCCGCATGAGATCCTGATCGTTGACGATGAGCCCGACATCCGGCTGCTCATCGAGGCGATCCTGCGCGATGAGGGCTATGAGACGCGCCAGGCGGGCGAGTCCGACGGCGCGCTGGCGGCGTTTCGGCTGCGGCGTCCGGCGATGGTGATCCTGGATGTGTGGTTGCAGGGCTCGAAACTTGATGGGCTGGGCATTCTCGCCGCATTGCTGGCCGA
>CAIVDX010000293.1 GCA_903904805.1 uncultured Rhodospirillales bacterium | reverse complement strand
TGCCCAGCTGGTCCCAGCCGGGGCCGACGCGGCCTTCGAAGAAGGGCACCATCGCGCCGAGATGATGGGCGAGGACCTTCAGTTCCGGCAGCTTGTCCATGATGCCGGAGAACACCAGACGCGCCATGGCGGTGGAGGTCTCGTACGGCCAGCCGAAGGTCCACCAGATCTCGTATTTGGACTTGTTTTCCGAGAGATAGTCGGGGAAGTCCGCGCCGCGCGAGGGGTGCAGGAAGACCGGGCGGTCGAGCTTCGCGGCGATCTCGAAGATCGGGTAGAAGCGCTCGTCATCGAGCGGCAGCCCGCCGATGTTGGTGTGCAGCTGCAGGCCGACGGCGCCACCGGGGGCGAGGATGCGCTCGGCTTCCTTCGCCGCGGCGACCGGGTTGTTCATCGGCAGCGAGGCGAGATAGCCGGGGAAGCGGTCGGGGTGCTTGGCGCAGAGATCGGCCAGGCCGTCATTGCCGAGCTTGGCGAATTCCGGGGACTCATCTGGGCCGGCCATGGCTTCCAGCGGCGGCATGCCGAGCGAGAGCACCTGGGTGTAGTCGTGCATGCTGAACTTATCCATCGTGGCGAGACGGACATTCAGGTCGAAGATGCAGGGGATGTTGCGCATGCGCTTGCCGATGTCGCGCGCGGCGCCCTCGGAGGCGAGCATCTTGTCCCACAGGCCCTGCGGGAAGAAATGGTTGAAGGCGTCGATATACCGCATCGGCATGGTCCCCCGGGTGAGTGTTGGCGTGGTGTCGGGTGGGTTCTAGCGAAGGCCGCGCCGGGTGGCCAGTGGTCCCAATTGGCGGGATTGCGCGGCGGCGGGCGGTCGTGGCGGGGAAATTTACACCGAGCGCCGCACAGATGTGCGGAAATACCACCTTTATCTGGCGTGCTGCACACCATATAACGCGCGACCTTGTGGATTGTGGAAATCATCAAATGGCCAGCAAGAAAGCGCTCTCCCCGACCCAGCCCGTGCTGGTGACCGCGAATCGTCTGCGCGACGGGCGCTCGGTGTGGCGCGGGGCGGAGGGCTGGGTGGAGCGCATCGACCAGGCCGTGGTGCTGCGCGGCGCGGCGGTGGCGCGGGCGGCGGCGGCGGCGGAGGCGGATGTGGCGGCGCGGCACGTGGTCGCGCCCTACCTGGTTTTTGTGGCGGATCAGCCGGGGGTGCCGGCGCCGTTGTCGGAGAAGGAGCGCATCCGCGCGGCGGGGCCTTCGGTGCGCTATGGGGTGGCCGTTTGATGGACATGATCGCGGCCGGGACGATCGAGCAAGGCCGGGGTGCGGCGATCTATCGGTATGATGCGCTCGACAAGCAGTTTCTCGCCGACCGGGTGGCGGAGTTTCGCGACCAGGTGGCGCGGCGGATCGCCGGGCGGCTGAGCGAGGATGAGTTCAAGCCGTTGCGGTTGATGAACGGCCTGTATCTGCAGCTGCATGCCTATATGCTGCGGGTGGCGATTCCGTATGGGGTGTTGTCGTCTGCCCAGCTGCGGCAGCTGGCGGCGATTTCGGAAACATTCGATCGCGGCTATGGGCATTTCACCACGCGGCAGAATATCCAGTTCAACTGGATCAAGCTGGAGGAGGCGCCGGATATTCTGGCGGCGTTGGCGGAGGTGGATCTGCATGCGTTGCAGACCTCGGGCAACTGCATCCGCAACACCACGACCGACGAGTTCGCCGGGGCGGCGGCGGATGAGATTGTCGATCCGCGTGTGTATGCCGAGCTGATCAGGCAATGGTCGACGCGGCATCCGGAGTTCAGCTTCCTGCCACGCAAGTTCAAGATCGCGGTGACCGGGGCGGAGACCGATCGCGCGGCGATTCAGGTGCATGATATCGGGCTGCAGGCCACGCGCGGGCCGGATGGGGCGGTGGGGTTTGCCGTGTATGTCGGCGGCGGTCTGGGCCGCACGCCGGTGATCGCCACGCGGATTCGGGAGTTTCTGCCCGAGCCCGAGCTGCTGGGCTATCTGGAGGCCATTCTGCGCGTGTACAATGCGCAGGGTCGGCGCGACAACATGTACAAGGCACGCATCAAGATCCTGCTGCGCGACATGGGGGCGGCGGCATTCACGCGCCTGGTGGAGGCGGAGTATGCGGCGATCGATCGGGCGGCGTATCGCATCGATTCCGCATTGGTGGCCGACATTGCCGCGCATTTTGCCGATCCGCCCTTTCAGACATTCTCTGATGCGGGGCTGATCGCCGCCGATGCGGCGCTGGCGGCGGCGCGGCGGGCGGATCGCGGGTTTGACCGGTTCGTGGCGCGCAACACGCATCCGCATCGGGTGGCGGGGT
>CAIVDX010000292.1 GCA_903904805.1 uncultured Rhodospirillales bacterium | reverse complement strand
GGGGATGGCAGGCTCGGGTGTGGATGGCTCTGGGTACATGGCGGCGGAGTTTCGTCGAAATCACGCCCTGCCGCAAGATAAAAGTCCTAGGATAATGTTCTTTTTTGAAAGGAAGGGCCAAAACCGCCTGGGCGCCGGGCCGGCATCGATGCCGCACGCGGGATGCCAGAGCTATCCCACGCACGGCATTGTTGCACAAAAGTTATAAGACCTTGTTGCTTCTATTTTTCAAAATAGAAGCGCTCGCCTTCATCTTTTCTCACCGCGCCGCCTGCTGAATGGCCGACAGAATCCATCTGCCACCCGGCGAGCGCACAAAGGTCCAGATCTCGGTGGCGGTGACATGCTCGCTGGGCGAGCCGTCGACGATGCGGCCGGTGACGTCCTGCGTCACGTCGATCATCGAGAACTGCATCGCCACGGTGGCATAATCGCGGCCCGGCTCGGACCAGGATTGGGCGAGATCGCCGCGGTTCAGCCGCACGTCGGAGACGATGTTGCGCACGCCGCGGCTGACCTGATCGGCGAGCTGTTCGGCGAAGTAGCTGGCCATCTCAGGTGTGGACAGGGCGCGCAGGGCGGTGAGGTCGTGGTTCGACCAGGCCGCCTGGACCGCCTGCAGCGACTGCTCGAAGGCCTGATAGTCGGCCGGGGTGATGGCGACCGGAGCCGGTCCGGCCGGTGCCGCGCCGCCGCCCATCATGCCCCCCATCATCCCGCCCAGCCCGCCGCCCATCGCGCGACCGGTGGTGCCGGGGTTCATTTCGCGGGCCATCGGCCCAATTCCGGCGAGGCTCGGCGTGCCGCCCATGAAGCGGCGCATGAGCCAGCGCACCACCCAGGCCAGGATCAGGATCTGGATGATGAAGCCGAACAGGCCGCCAAAGCCGGAGATGCCACCGAAGAAGCCGTGGCCGAACAGCATGCCGCCAATGCCCGCGCCGAGCAGTCCGCCCAGCAGGCCGGCGCCGAAGCCGCCGCCGAACAGGCCGGGGGCACGGCCGGGGCTGCCATAGGGCGCGCTGTTGGGGAGGCCCTGCGGCGCCTGCGGGGTCATCGAGCGGTTGAATTGCTGGCCGCCATAGGGGGCGGTCTGGGTGCTGGGCGGCGCCGAATAGGTCATGGTGCCGCGGCTGCCCATCGAGGCGCCACCGCCGGCGCGGGCGAGGGCATCGACCGGGGTCAGCAGCACCGGGGCGAGCAGCAGGGCCACGGCGAGAGAGGAGGCGACGAGACGAATGGGCCGGTTCATGTGGGCATTCCCCAAAATGCGGTCTTGGTGACCGTTGCGGAGCATATGGTGTCGCGCCCCGTCATTTTCATGCCCCCGGCTGGTGCAGGCACCCTGACTGCTCAGGCACCGACTGCTCAGGCACCGACTGCTCAGCCAGCGACTGCTCAGGCACCGGCCATGGTGAGGCCCTCGACGCGGATGGTCGGAGCGTCCGTGCCGCGGCGGAAGACCAGGTCGTTGGCGGGGATCAGCGAGGCGAACATGTCCAGCCCCTGGCCGGCGATGGTGATCTCGTTCACCGGCTCGGCGAGCTGGCCGTCGCGGATCATGAAGCCGGAGGCGCCGCGGCTGTAGTCACCGGTGAGGCCGTTCATGCCGCCGCCCATCAGCTCGATCACGTAGAGGCCAAGCTTGATGTCGGCCATCAGCTCGGCCGGGCTCAGCGTGCCGGCCGCCATCCAGAGATTGGTGGTGCTGGGCGAGGGCGGGCCGCCGGTGCCGCGCGAGGCGTGGCCGAGGGAGCGCAGGCCGAGCTGGCGGGCGCTGCGGCCATCGAGCAGCCAGGTGGCGACCACGCCGGCCTCGGCGAGCGCCATCGCGCGGGTGGGCGTGCCCTCGCCATCGAAGGGGCGCGAGCGGGGGCCGCGCACCCGGCGCGGGTCATCATGGATATGGACCGAGCTGTCGAAGATCTTCTGGCCGAGCTTGTCCTTCAGGAAGGAGGTGCCGCGGGCGATGGCGGCACCGTTGATGGCGCCGACGAAGGAGCCGATCAGGCTGCTCGAGACGCGCGGGTCGTAGATCACCGGCAGCTTCGCGGTGGTCGGGCGGGTGGGGTTCAGCCGGGCGAGCGCGCGGCGGGCGGCGGAGGCGCCGACGGCGGCGGGGTCGTCGAGGCCGGAGAGATAGACGCCGACCGAATAATCGTAGTCGCGCTGCATATCGACGCCGGAGCCGGCGAGCGCGGTGGCGGAGACCGAGTGGCCGGAGCGGGCATAGCCGCCGCGAAAGCCGGTGGAGGTGGCCAAGGCGATTTCAGAGCGGCTGTAGCTGGCTTCCGAGCCTTCGGAGTTGGTGATGCCGGGGACCGACAGGGCGGCCTCCTCGGCGGCGGAGGCGCGGGCGAGCAGCAGCTCGGCATCCGGCTCGGTGGGGTCGCAGATGTCGAGCGGGTCGGCGGACTCGGCCTGGTGGAATTGTTCGAGGCCGGCATAGGGGTCTTCGGGCACCACGCGGGCCATGGCCACGGCCTGTTCGGCCAGGCGCTTGAAGCCCGCCGGGTCGATCGTGGAGGAGGACACGTTGGCGCTGCGCTGGCCGACGAAGACGCGCAGGCCGAGATCGCGGCCCTCCGAGCGTTCGAGCTGCTCGGTCTTGCCGAGGCGGCGCTGCACGGAGAGCGAGGCGCCGCCGACCATCATGGCGTCGGCGGCGTCCGCCCCGGCGGCGCGGGCGGCATCGAGGAGTTCGCCGAGCAGGTCGAGATAGGTCATGCGGCGAGCCGATCAGTGATGGAGGTCAATCCGGGCATGTTCTCCGCCGGGCCCATGGCGGCGATGGTGGGCGCGCCGCGGAAGATGCGGGCGGCGGCGCGCTCGATGTCGGCGATGCCCACGGCGGCGAGTTTGCCGATGGTCTCGCTGACCGGGATGATGCGGCCATGCACCTGCAGCTGGCGGGCGATCTGCTCGCAGCGGCTGGAGGTGCTCTCCAGCGACATCAGCAGGCCGGCCTTCACCTGGGCGCGGGCGCGGTCGAGCTCGGCCTGGGTGACGGAGGTCTGCACCGCCATCAGCTCGGTGAGGGTGACGGGCATCAGCTCGGCCACCTCGTCCTCGCCGGTGCCGGCATAGATGCCGAACAGGCCGCCATCCATGAAGGGCTGGGTGAAGCTGTAGACCGAATAGACCAGGCCGCGCTTTTCGCGGATCTCCTGGAACAGGCGCGAGCTCATGCCACCTCCCAGCAGGGTGGAGAGCAGCAGGACGGGGTAATAATCCAGGTCCTTGTAGCCCACCGAGGGGAAGCCGAGCACCACGTGGACCTGATCTAGGTCGCGGGTTTCGCGGAATTCGCCGCCGGAGTAGCTGGCCGGCAGGGCGGGGCCGGGCAGTTCGGCGGGCAGGTCGGCGAAGTGCTGCTGCACCAGGTCGAGCACCTGCTCATGCTCGAGATTGCCGGTGGCGGAGACCACCAGATTGCCGGCGGCGTAGTGGCGCTGCATGTAGCCTTGCAGCATGTCGCGGCTCATGCCGCGGATGATGTCCTCACCGCCGAGCACCGGGCGGCCGATGGCCTGGCCGGGGTAGGCGGTGGTCTGGAAATGGTCGAAAATAATGTCGTCCGGCGTGTCGTTCGCCTGGCCGATCTCCTGCAGGATGACGCCGCGCTCGCGCTCGACCTCCTCGGGGGCGAAGGTGGAGTGGGTGAGGATGTCACCGATGATGTCCACACCCAGGGCGAGGTCTTCCTTCAGCAGTTTGACGTAATAGGCGGTCTGCTCGCGGGCGGTGTAGGCGTTGATCTGGCCGCCGACATTCTCGATTTCCTCGGCGATGCGGGCGGCGTCGCGCCGTTCGGTGCCCTTGAAGGCCATGTGTTCGAGGAAGTGGGAGACGCCGTTTTCCTCGGCGGTTTCGTGCCGGGCGCCGGTGGCGACATAGGCGCCGAAGGAGACGGTCTCGACACGGTCCATGCGCTCGGTGGCGACGGTGAGGCCGTTGGGCAGGCGGGTGACGCGGATGGCGTCGGACATAGGCGCTCCGATCAAAAAACTCAGTTTCGTCTTGCCGCGGCACGCACCAGCGCCTGGATCTCGCCCAGCTCGTTGGGTGCGTGCAGCATGCGCTCAGGTCTTTCATATAGGTCGGCGAGGCGCGGAGGCAGGGGGGGGCGGGTGCCGGTGGCCTCGATCACCGCGTCGGGGAATTTCGCCGGGGCGGCGGTGGCCATGGTGACCATCGGCGTGCCGGGGCGAATGTTGGCGCGCGCGGCGGCCAGGCCGACGGCGGTGTGGGGGTCGGCCAGATAGAGCGCGCGCGTGTGCCAGTGGCGCATTTCGGCGATCGTCGCGGCGTCGTCCAGGCTGGCGCCGGTGAACAGGGTGGTGGCCTGGCGCCAGGCGTCGTCGGGCACCGGCATTGTTCCGGTGGCGCGGAAGGTCGTCATGGTGGCGGCGGTGGCGGCGGCGTCGCGGCCGAGGAGTTCGAACAGCAGGCGTTCGAAATTGCTGCTCACCTGGATGTCCATGCTGGGCGAGAGGCTGGGTTCGACCGGGCGGGCCGACATGTCGTTGGCGGCGAGGAAGCGGGCCAGGATGTCGTTGCGGTTGGCGCCGACGACCAGGCGGGCGACCGGCAGGCCCAGTTTCGAGGCGGCCCAGGCGGCCAGCACATTGCCGAAATTGCCTGTCGGCACGGCGAAGGACAGCTCGCGGTCGGGCGCGCCGAGGGCGAGGCCGGCGGCGATGTAATAGGGGATCTGGGCGGCGACGCGGGCCCAGTTGATCGAGTTGACGGCCGACAGGCGCATCTCGGTGCGGAAGGTCGGGTCGGCGAACATCGCCTTCACCAGGTCCTGGCAGTCATCGAAGCTGCCGTCGACGGCGATGTTGGTGACGTTTGGGGACAGCACCGTGGTCATCTGGCGGCGCTGCACCTCGGAGGTGCGGCCGCGCGGGTGGAGGATCACGATGTCGATGTTGGCGCGGTCGCGGCAGGCCTCGATGGCGGCGGAGCCGGTGTCGCCGGAGGTGGCGCCGACGATCGTCACGCGCTGGCCGCTCTGGCCGAGCACGTGGTCGAACAGGCGGCCGAGCAGCTGCATCGCCATGTCCTTGAAGGCGAGCGTGGGGCCGTGGAACAGCTCCTGCACCCACAGATCGTGATCCAGCTGGAGCAGCGGGCAGATCGCCGGATGGCCAAAGCCGCTGTAGGCCTCGTGGCAGAGGCGGAGCAGGACATCAGGGGAGAGGCAGTCGCCGACGAAGGGCTGCAGGATGGTGGCGGCGAGGTCGGGATACGGCAGGCCGCGCATGGCGCGCAGGGCGTCCGGGCCGAAATGCGGCCAGCTGGCGGGCACGTACAGTCCGCCATCCTCGGCCAGACCGGCCAGCAGGACACCAGTGAAATCTCGCTCCGGCGCTTGGCCGCGGGTGGATATGTATCGCATGGGCGGGGGTATAGGCCGGGAGATAGGCTCAGGGAAGGAAGGGCGTCTTTCCAGCAAACAAGTAGCAAGAAACTTTCGCGGGTTTGGGTGCTGCGTGGACAAGGAGGCGGGGAACTTGACATCAGAGTGTTCTAAGATATATCTAATCGAGGAACACACCAGAGGCATCCATGCACGACGCCCCCATCATCAGCCCAACTCTTATGCCTCATCAGATCACCCGCGTCCGGCGCGAGACCAGGCGCCGGCAGGTGCGGGTCAGTTCCGTCGAGCAGCTGACGCCGATGATGCGGCGCATCCATTTTGCCTCCGCCGACCTGCATGATTTCGAAAGCCTGGGCGTCGATGATCACGTCAAGCTGATCATTCCGGGCACGGGCGAGGGCAAGCCGGCGATGCGTGACTACACGCCGCGTGCCTTCGACAGCGCGGCCGGCACGCTGGTCATCGATTTCGCGCTGCATGGCGCGGGGCACGAGGTCGGTCCGGCGACGGCCTGGGCGATGGGGGCTGTCGTGGGCGACAGCATCGAGATCGGCGGGCCGCGCGGCTCGGCGATCGTGGCGGATGATTTCGACTGGTATCTGCTGATCGGCGACGAAACCGCGCTGCCCTCGATCGGTCGCCGCCTCGCAACGCTGCGGCCGCGCGTGCCCGTCACCTCCATCGTGTCCGTCGACAGCGCCGCCGACCGGCAGGCCATTCCAACCGACACCGACTGGACCCCGATCTGGATCGCCCGCGACGGGCGCCCCGCCACCGACCCGGCGCCACTCCTCGCCGCGCTGGGTCCTCTGCCGCCGGGCGATGGGTATATCTGGATCGCCGCCGAGGCGGGTGTGGCGAAGGCGCTGAAGGCGCATGTGCTCGACGCCCTCGGCCACAAACCGGAATGGTTGAAAGCCGCCGGCTACTGGCAGCAGGGCGAGTCGGATTCCCACGTGAATCTCGACAAATAGCCGGCGCCCGGCCGAACATTTACAAAAGGTCGTTGCTGCCTTTTGTCGACACAGCAGCGCTCGTCCTAGCTCTCCTGCATCACCGGTGAGGCCGGCTGCTCCGACCAGGCGATCCGCCCCGTCGTTCCGCACGACGAGCACACCGGTGCCCACGCGCCGTGCAGCCCGCCGCATTGGCCGCAGCGCCAGGCCGGGTCTGGCGCGGCGGCGGCGCGCAGCGCCGTGCGGGCGGTGGTGGCGTCGCCTTCGGCCTCGGCGATGTCGGCCCGCAAAAGTCCC
>CAIVDX010000291.1 GCA_903904805.1 uncultured Rhodospirillales bacterium | reverse complement strand
TCGCGTCATCGACCAGCAGGCCAAGCGCGATGATCAACGCGCCCAGGGAAATTCGTTGCAGATCGATGCCGATGATCTTCATCGCCAGCAGCACGCCGGCGAGCACGAGGGGCACCGAGATCGCCACCACGATGCCGGTGCGCCAGCCCAGCGAGATGAAGCTGACCAGCAGCACGATGCCGAGCGCTTCGAGGAAACTTTCCTGGAAATCGGCCACATCGTGGCCGACCACGGTGGGCTGGTCGTTCAGCTTGGTGATGCGCACGCCGGCCGGCAGGGTGGCGGAGATGCCGGCGAGTTTGGCATCGAGCGCATGGCCGAGCGAGAGGATGTTGCCGCCCTCGGCCATCGCCACGCCGAGGCCGATCGCCGGCTGGCCGCCCACGCGCAGCAGCGAGGCCGGCGGTTCGGCAACGCCGCGGCGGATGGTGGCGATGTCGCCCAAGGGCAGCAGCTTGCCGCCGGCGAGGATGGGCAGGCGCAGCACGCTCTGCATCGAGATGTCGGGGGCGGCGCGCAGCTGGATGCGGCTGCCGTTGGTTTCGACGAAGCCCGCGGCGGCGACGACGTTTTCCTTTTGCAGCGCGCTCATGATGTCGGTGATCGACAGGCCGAGCTGGGAGAGTTTGCGGTGCGAGACCTCGACCCAGATGCGCTCCTCCTGCACGCCGAGCAGCACGATCTTGCCGGCGGTGGGCACGGTGAGCAGCTGTTCGCGCACATCCTCGGCGATGTGGCGCAGATCGGGCAGCGAGAAGCCATCGCCGGTGACGGCGTAGACATTGCCGAACACGTCGGCGAATTCGTCATTGAGGAAGGGGCCGACGACGCCGGCGGGAAAGCTGCTGCTGATGTCGCCGATCTTCTTGCGGACCTGGTACCAGAGCTCGGGCACGCGGCTGGCGCGGGTGCTGTCCTTCAGGCTGACGGTGACGACCGAGCGGCCGGCCTGGCTGTAGGTGGAGGTGAAGTCGAGGAAGGGCAGCTCCTCGAGCTTGCGTTCGATCGGATCGGTGACCAGGCGCGACACCTCGTCGGCGGTCGCACCCGGCCATTGGGTGACGATCACCATCACCTTGAGCGTGAAGGGCGGGTCCTCGCCGCGGCCGAGCGAGAGATAGGCCCAGATGCCCGCACCGGCGATGGCGATCATCGCGAACAGGGTGATGGCGCGGTGGCGCAGCGCCAGGGCGGAGAGGTTGAAGCCGCTCTCCTGCGCGCCGTGGGGGTCGTGCGCCGCGCTCATCGGATCGTTCCGGCCCAGGCGACCAGCGGCTGATTGGCGTCGATGGTGCTCGCACCCGCGGTGACCACCAGGTCGCCGTTCTGCAGCCCGTCGAGCACGATCACGCTGCCGTCGCCGGCGAGACGGCCGATGGTGACCGGGCGCAGCGCGGCGCGGCCGGCCTTGGTGTCGAGCACCCAGACGGCGGGTTTGGCGGGGTCGCCGGTCAGCGCGGAGGCGGGCAGGCGCGCGATGGTGCCGGGGGCGCCGGCGGTGAAGCGCACCGAGGCGGTCATGCCGAGCGCGACCAGACCGGGCGGCGGGTCGATCAGCGAGATCTTGACCGTGTAGGTGCGCGCGGCGGCGTCCGCCCGGCCGGCGATCTCGCGCACGCGCCCGGCGATCGGCCGGTCCGGCGCGGCCCAGAGGCTGACGGCGACCTCGCGCGCGCCGCGGACCACATCGAGCCGGCTTTCCGGCACGTCGGTGACCATCTCGGTCTCGGCGGTTTCGGCGAGCGTTG
>CAIVDX010000290.1 GCA_903904805.1 uncultured Rhodospirillales bacterium | reverse complement strand
GCGATGGACGTCTCCTGCCACTCCTTCCTTCGCGCAGCGCGGCTTGCGGAGCCGCTGATGAGCACGGGCGGGTGTTTGTTGACCGTCAGCTTTTTCGGCTCTGAACGGGTCGTGCCCCATTACGGCCTGATGGGGCCGGTGAAGGCGGCGTTGGAAAGCGTTGTGCGATATGCGGCCGTCGAGCTAGCGCCGATCGGCATCAGGGTCAACGCCCTGTCGCCTGCGGCCATCGCAACCCGCGCCGCGGGCGGCATCGCCCATTTCGATGACCTTCTCGTCTCCGAAGCCGCCGGGCCGATGCACCAGATGATCAGCGCAGACGACGTGGGCGCGCTGGCGGCCTTTCTGGTTGGCGACGGGGCGCGCCACATCACCGGCGTGATCATCCCGATCGACGGCGGACAACATCTGACAGGCTGACCCGAACATGAAGGCCATGGTGCTGAACGCCCCCAGACGGCGCTGGTCTGGACCGAGCTTGCCGATCGGGGGTCCTTTTTGAACGCCGATTGACAGCCGCCGCATCGGCGGCGCGACCGGACACAGCCAACTCAAGTTGAAGCCACGCGTGCAAGTCCCAGGAATGAGGAGATGTGAGCAGGTGTGAACAAAGCCGCCGTCGCGGTTCAACCTGTGAACAATCTAGAGGTCCGACCATTCGGTGAAATCGCCCGCGAAAGACCGTTCACATCCGACGTCCGGACGGTGTGTTCACACTTGGCTGTGCGGCCATACCGCGTGTGAGATCGGGGGCAGGGGTCTCGCTCCGCTAACAGTAGAATGTGAGTGTTGAACGTGTGGGCGAGGGGGAGGCGGCGTTGCCTCTTCGGGACCGGGTTTCGCGCGCGAGCGCGAATCGTGTCCGGCGCTACCTATCTGCTACCTAGGGGGCCAATTCTGGACCGGGCCAGCCAAGCTATCATATTGAAAAGATTGGCGGACTCGAAAGGATTCGAACCTTCGACCTCTGCCTTCGGAGGGCAGCGCTCTATCCAGCTGAGCTACGAGTCCACGAGGGTTGGTATACTCGAACGGCGCGCGGCGCGGAAGGGTGGGGTTAGCTGTTGGCGGTGGTTTGCCAGGTGGCGGCGTGGTGGTCGGCGCCGGAGGGCAGGGGGGCGGTGGGGGCGTCGATGAAGGCCAGGATGTCGGCGATGGGGGCGGTGCGGCCGCGGTCGCGCAGAAGCAGGTGGTGGAGGTCGGGGTAGAAGGCGCGGCGGACGGCTGGGGGCAGCTCGCGCCAGGCGTCGCGCATCGGGGCCTGGGGGACCAGGTCGTCGTGGCCGCCATAGAGGATGAGGGTGGGGGTGCGCTGGCGGGGGGCGGCGGCCTGGGCGGTGTCCATCAGGTCGACGAGGCCGGCGATGCTGGCGAGGCGGGTGCGGTGCAGGGTGAGCGGGTCGCGGGCGAGGCGGCGCATGGCGGCCTGGTTGTCGGACGGGGTGATGGTGATCGGGACCTGGCCGGCCCCCACGGCGTAATCCGGCGCGAGGGTGGCGCCGAGCCAAAGGGCGGCGCGCATCGCCGGGTTCATTTCACCGCGATGCCAGACCGCAGGAGCGAGGAGGACCAGGCGATCGATGTCGGCGGGGCGGTCGGAGGCCTGCAGGGCCATGGCGACGGCGCCGCCCATGCTTTCGCCCATCAGCACCAGAGGGGTGCCGGGGTAGCGGGCGCGCAGCAGGGCGGTCATGGCGCGGGCGTCGGCGACCAGGCGGGTCGCACCGGGCCAGAGGGAGCGGCTGGGGGCTTCGCCGAAGCCGCGCTGGTCGGGGGCGAAGAGCGCGATGCCGGCTGCGGTGAAGGCCGGGGCGGGCAGTTCCCAGGCGTCGCGGCTGTCATTCATGCCATGCAGGGCGAGGATGATCGCGCGCGGGGCGCCCTCGGGCAGCCAGACGCGGACAGGCAGGCGGGCGCCGTCGGGCATGGTGAAGCTGTCCGACGCGGGGCCGGGCTGGGTTTCGGCCTCGGTGCCGGGCGGCGGCAGGCGCGGCGGCGCGGCGGCGGTGCAGCCGGCGAGGATGAGCAGCAGGGCAAGGGTTGCGCGCATGGTGCCGAGGGCTATCATCGGAGCTGCCCTCAGCGCCATCAGGATTACGTCACATGACACTCGAGCCGAGCTCGGCCACCGCGGACACCTTCCTCGTCGAGTCCCGCTCGGTGGCGTGCGATGGCGGCGACGGGCCGCTGGGGCATCCGCGGGTGTGGTTGCGCATTCCCGAGCATGACGTGGTGTGCCCCTATTGCTCGCGCCATTATGTGCTGCGCGAGGGCGCGGGTCACGAAGCGCACTGAGATGGCGGACGTCGCGCCGCCGCGCCTGCATCTGGTGCTGGTGGATGGGTCGGGCTTTTTGTTTCGGGCCTATCACGCGCTGCCGCCGATGACGCGCCCGGACGGGGTGCCGGTGAATGCGGTGTTCGGCTTCACCAACATGCTCACGCGGCTGATGCGCGATCATGTGGGCACCCATCTGGCGGTGATTTTCGACGCTGGGCGCCATACTTTTCGCAACCGACTGTATGAGGCCTACAAGGCGCAGCGGCCCGAACCGCCGGAGGATCTGCGGCCGCAATTCGCGCTGGTGCGCGAGGCGACCGAGGCGTTCGGGGTGCCGGCGATCGAGCTGGCGGATTGGGAAGCCGATGATCTGATCGCGAGCTATGCCGATGCGGCGGTGCGCGCGGGTGGGCTGGCGACCATCGTGTCGTCGGACAAGGATCTGATGCAGCTGATCCGTCCGGGCATCGATATGCTCGATCCGATGAAGCAGAAGGCCATCGGGCCGAAAGAGGTGTTCGAGAAGTTCGGTGTGGCGCCTGAGAAACTTGTCGAGGCGCAGGCGTTGATGGGCGACAGCGTCGACAATGTGCCGGGGGTGCCGGGCATCGGGCCGAAGGGGGCCGCGCAGCTGATCAACGAGTATGGCGATCTGGAGAGTGTGCTCCTGGCGGCACCGTCGATGAAGCCCTCGAAGCGGCGGGATGCGCTGATCGAGCATGCCGAGAAGGCGCGGATTTCGCGCCGGCTGGTGGAATTGTGTGCCGATGTGCCGCTGCCGGTGCCGCTTGATCAGTTGGGCGTGAAGGCGCCGGATTCGCCTGTGCTGGTCAGCTGGTTGATGAAGCAGGGCTTCCGCAGTGTCGCCACGCGGCTGGGGCTGGAGGTTGGCGATGTGCCGACCATCGAACATGCGCCGCCGGCGGCGGACGCGCCGGTGGCGCATGCGCCGTTCGGGCCCTATGAGTGCGTGACGACGGAAACGGCGCTTGCGGCCTGGATCGCGGAGGCGCGCAGCACCGGTGTTGTCGGGCTGGACACCGAGACCGATGGGCTGGATGCGTTGCGCTGCCAGATCGTTGGCTTCTCCATGGCGACCGCGCCGGGGCGGGCCTGCTATGTGCCGCTGCGGCATTTCAATCTTGCCACGCTCGAGAATCCTTCGCCGGCGCCGGAGCAGATTCCGCCCGAGCGGGCGATCGCGCTGCTCTCTCCGCTGCTGGAAGACCCTTGTGTGCTCAAGGTGTTTCAGAATGCCAAGTTCGATCTGCTGGTGTTCGCCGGCGCGGGGGCGCCCGACCCGGTTGCGGTGGATGATTCGATGCTGATCTCCTACGCGCTGGAGGCCGGCGCGCATGGGCATGGGCTGGACGAACTCTCACGTCTGCATCTGGGACACACGCCGATCGCCTATGACGAGGTGACCGGCACCGGGCGCAACCGCGTCAGCTTCGCGCAGGTTCCGCTGGATCGCGCCACCGCCTATGCCGCGGAGGATGCGGACATCGCGCTGCGGCTGTGGCAGGCGTTGCGGCCGCGGTTGCGCACCGAGGCAGCGCTCGCCGTGTATGAGCAGGTGGATCGCAGGCTGATCGACGTGATCGCGGCGATGGAGCGCGCGGGCATTCTGGTCGATTCGACTGAGTTGAAGCGCCTGTCGGTTGATTTCGGCGAGCGCATGGCGGTGATGGAGACGCAGATTCATGCGCTGGCGGGCCGCGACTTCAATCTGGGCAGTGCGAAGCAGCTGGGCGAAATTCTGTTCGATGAGATGAAGCTGCCCGGCGGCAAGCGGACCGCGACCGGCGCCTGGAGCACCGACGCCGCGATCCTTCAACAGCTGGCTGATGGAGGGCATGAGCTGCCGCAGAAGATCATGGATTGGCGGCAGCTGGCGAAGCTCAAATCCACCTATACCGATGCGTTGGTGGAACAGATAAATCCGGACACCGGGCGGGTGCACACCAGCTACGCGATGGCGATCACCTCGACCGGGCGGCTTTCTTCCACCGATCCGAATCTGCAGAATATTCCCATCCGCACCGAGGAGGGCGGGCGCATCCGCCGTGCCTTCATCGCCGCCCCGGGAAACCAGTTGATCTCGGCTGACTATTCACAGATCGAACTGCGTCTGCTGGCGCATGAGGCGGATATTCCAGCGTTGCGCGAGTCGTTCCGCAATGGTGAGGATATCCATGCGCGCACGGCGTCGGAGGTGTTTGGCATTCCGATGGAGGGGATGGATTCGCTGACCAGGCGGCGCGCCAAGGCGATCAATTTCGGCATCATCTATGGCATCTC
>CAIVDX010000289.1 GCA_903904805.1 uncultured Rhodospirillales bacterium | reverse complement strand
CTCACGCAATTGTCGCCGCCACTCGAACAGCAAGCTGCGGCTGACACCATGGCGCTCGGCAACCGCGCAGAGTGCTGATCCTCCGCTCTCCATCTCCTGCACCAGCGCCAGCTTCTGCTCCGGGCTCCATCGGCGACGACGCCGAACAACGCTGATCACTTCAAAATTCGTCACACCGTCCGGCATCGCCCTTACGCCTACCCTTAAGGCCGGTAGACAACATCAGTCCCACTCAACCCGTCCAGGTAGCCCACAGATGACGCTTACCCAATCACCTCAATCTCGTGGCCTCGGCCGTCCCCACCAGGGTGGATCACCACCCGCTCGATCAATGCGCGGGGGATCTCAAGCGCCTGCAGCTAGGCGGCGGCCTCGTCCTCCGGCTGGGGGCCGATCACCTCGATGCTGAGCTGGCCGGCGGCGAACACCATGCGGCAGGGGAGGTCGAGCGATGGGTTCTCGGGGCGATTGCTCGTCAGTTCCTTCAAACCGCGCTCCGCCTGGCAGTCAACCGCCCGCCAGATGCCGGCCCGGCAGATCGTGCCGGCGCACATCCCGCAGGGTTCCGCAGACGCGCAGAGCGTGCAGTCTGCCACGAAGACCGGCCGGTGCGTTTTCGAGGCGCGGGTTGCCGACAGCCGTTCCGCGTGCGCGGTCATGTCCCCGCCCTCTGCGGAGAACGAGTTGGACTGTTCCTTCAGGACGGTGCCATCGGGGCCGCGCGAACACCAGCCCTGACCAGCGATTGGGTTTTCTCACTCAGGTCGCGCCGTGCGAGCACCGCGTTGGCGTAGAGCGACCCTCCGTGATCGGCGTAGCTTTTCACGTTCAGCTGGTCGCGCGACGCCTCGGGCGGGTCGCTGATCGGGCCCCACTGGTATCTTGAGAGGCCCAAAGCCAGGGAGCCTCGTCTTGGAACGTCGAATTTCTATCGACCGTTGGGAGCCAGCAAAGGCAAGCTGTCGGGCCTGTCGAACTCCCGGTTGCCCCGCTCCCGGCCGTCGACCGGGCTTTGGACGCTGGGGGACATCATGACGCCGCAGGCCGCACGCCTCGACACTGCAATCGCGACGGCCTGTCACCGGCGCATCTCGCCTGCTGTGCCGTTGTCCGCCTTCCCGGCGGATGCGCGGCTTGGCGTTGGCATCGTCACCTACAATCGTTGCGCCCGCCTTTCCGAGACTCTCGACCGTGTTCTACAGCACACGACATACGAGACCACGACGATCGTCATCGCGGATGACGGGTCGACCGACGGCACGCAGGACATGCTGCGCGCGCGCGGCGTGACGGTGTTGAGCGGCGCCAACATGGGCGTCGCATGGAACAAGAACCGAGCCCTGTTTCTCCTCGCCGAGCTCTGCGATTGCGACGTCGTGATCCTCCTAGAAGATGACACATACCCGGTGTGCGACGGATGGGAACGGGACTGGATCGCGGCCGCTGAACGCTGGGGCCATGCCAATGTCGCGCGGGATTGTCTCCGCGACGGCTTCATCGCCGGCAGCGGTACCCTCGACGACCCTATCCGGGGCACCCTGATCACCGCCCAATGCTCAGTCTTTTCGCGCAACGCTCTTCGCTTCGGTGGTTATTTCGATCCGCGTTTCCGCGGCTATGGTCACGAGCATGTCGAACACTCCCGACGCCTTGCCAGGCTCGGATATGGCGGCGCTGACGAGGAGGCTGACGGACACCGCCGGACCGTGTTCTGGATGCTGCGCGGCGGCGTGGACGTCGCCGACGCGCCAAGCACCGGCAACGCCGAAAGTATCGCCCGGAACCTGACCCTGGCGCATCTGTTGATGTCCGACGAGAGCTACCGCCAACCCTGGTCCAACGAAGCCGAGATGCATCAGTTCCGTGCGGAGATGCAGTCCGCCACGATCTCGCACCGTCGGCCCGAACGGATCGCTCTGCCCGCCCGGGACGGCTGGTCGGCCGAACCGTCGGTAGCTGAGATGAACGATGTTATGCGCGAATTCGTCGATCCGGAGTGGTATCTCGCGCAGAATCAGGACGTGGCCGAGGCCGGGCTCGATCCAGTCGCACACTTCCTTGCGTACGGACTTCGCGAGGGTCGAAATCCGAATGCCTGGTTCGACGCCAGATGGTATGCGATGGCCAACCCTGATGTTGTGGCGAGCAGGACGAACATGCTCACCCATTACGCCCACTATGGCGCGGCCGAGGGGCGCAATCCGCACCCTGATTTCGATGCGTCCTGGTATATGGCGGAGCATCCAGAGGTTGGTTGCAAACCTCTGCAGGCCCATCTTCGCCACGGCCGCGCCGCCGGATGGGCAACACATCGGCGCTCCGCCGTTGCGGCTTACATCGATGCCGCCTGGTATGTTGATTACTACCGGGACGTGGCCGCCGCCGGGATTGATCCGGTCGAGCATTTCATCAGGTTTGGTGAGGGGGAGCAGCGCAAGCCCAATCCATTCTTCGATAGTGCCTGGTATGAGCGGTGCCATCCGGACGTGCGGGCGAACGGGCTGGGCGCTCTGACGCATTATGTTCTGTATGGCGAGGCGGAACTGCGATGCCCGCATCCAGACTTTGACGCAACCTGGTATGCCGACCAACACAAGGACTGCGCGGGACGGCCGTTGCTGCATTTTCTGCGCATCGGCCGGCCGCTCGGCTGGGCCACGAGAAAGGCGGTGGCTATCGAGGACTACCTGCCATCGACGCTCCCGCCAATGACGTGTCCGCCGGATGTCTGTGTTGACGTCGTCATTCCCGTCCATCGGGGCTTCGAGCAAACGCGACAGTGCATCCTGTCGGTGCTGGATGATCCGGACCGGCCGCCCGGAACAGTCATCGTGATCGACGATGTGTCGCCGGAACCTGTCCTGTCGGCGTGGCTGGTTGCCTTGGCGGCGACCGGTGCCATCACACTTTTGCGGAATCAGACCAATTTGGGCTTCGTCCGTTCGGTGAATCGCGGCATCGAGACCGCCGCGGATCGAGATGTCGTGCTGCTGAACAGCGACACCGAGGTTCCCTCTGGTTGGCTGCGTCGTCTCGCCGCCCACGCCTATGCGGATGCGCGGATAGCGTCTGTTTCGCCGTTCTCCAACAACGCGACGATCTGCAGCTATCCAAATGACAGGGGCGGCGCGATACCCCAGGGTCTGAGTTTGGTTGGGATTGACGATATCTGTCGCACCGCCAACGCGGGCCGGCAGATCCGCGTCCCCACGACGGTGGGCTTCTGCATGTATATCCGCCGGAACGCGCTCAACGAGGTCGGCGTGTTCGATGCGCAGTCGTTCGGGAAAGGCTACGGCGAAGAAAACGATTTCTGCCTGCGGGCCGCTGCGCGCGGCTGGCATCACGTGCTGGCGTGCGACGTATTTGTCTCTCACGAGGGATCGGTCAGCTTCGGCGCGGAACGCGCGCCACGTGCGGCCGAGGCGTTCCGCGTTCTGTCCGCGCTTTATCCCGACTATCCCCGGGCCGTTGCGCGCCACGTCGAGGCCAACAGTGTTGGGCCCTATCGCTTCACCGTCACCGCCGAGCTGTTTCGCCGGTCAGGCCGGCCTACCATTCTTATGCTGACGCACGATCTGGGCGGCGGCGTCGAGCAGCATCTCGAGACGCTGATCGCAGCAATGGACCAGCAGGCCAACATCCTGGTGCTGCGCCCTTCCAGCGGCGGGGTCAGTCTCTCGGCGCCGCACGTACACGATGCTCCGGTGCTGACGCTGTCATCGGATCGCGTGGACGACGTGATAGCTGTGCTGCGCTCGGCTGCGGTCAGCCGGGTCCATATTCACCACCTTGCCGGCATGGAACTGGATACGAAACGGCTGGTTCTTGCGCTGGGCGCATCGGCTGATGTCACCGTGCACGACTATTTCGCGATCTGCCCGCAGATCAACCTGCTGCCGTGGCCACAGGCCGCCACCTGCAATGAGCCGGATTCCGCGACCTGCAACGCGTGTATTGCCGAACGGCCATCCTTCTGTGCGACTGACATACTGGCCTGGCGTCATCAGCATGCCTGGCCATTCTTCCTTGCCGAACGGGTCATTTGTCCGAGCAAGGATGTTCAGGATCGCCTCGACCGGTTTGGCCTGGCCGGCCGTGCGATTGTCCGGCCGCATGACCCGATCGCGGCCGGCCCCTGGCGGGTTGCACCACCACCGCTGGGCACCGGCCGGCTGCGCATCGCGATCCTCGGAACGCTGGCGAACCATAAGGGTGCCCATGTCGTCGCGGCCTTTGCCTCGGCGATGGACCCTGCGCGCATCGACCTTCAGTTGATCGGTCATACGGAGGCGGATTTTCCGCATCAGCCGAATGCACTGTTGCCGGAACATGGGAGATACGCGACCGCCGACCTGCCTGACCTGATAGCGGCGTTCGCGCCGCACGTTGTCTGGTTTCCAGCATCCTCGCCGGAGACCTACAGCTACACGCTCAACGCCGCGATCGACGCCGACCTGCCCATCGTGGCATCCGGCATCGGCGCGTTTCCTGAGCGGCTTGCTGGACGTCCGCTGACCTGGCTTGTTGCGCCGGACGCCAGCGTTGCGACCTGGTTGCAGGCGTTTGAAGAGGTCCGAGCAGCGCTGCGGATGAGCCCGTCTGCGCGGCAAGGCGGTTGGCGGCCCGAAGTTCCTGATTTCTATCGCACCGACTATCTGGTGCCGCGCACGCCGGAGCCACGTCATCGTGGAGCCGCTGGATGCACGCCGAGCGCTGCCGCTTCGGCAGACCTGCGCCGCCCAGGCCGCATCAGTATTGTTGTCATTCCAGAGCGGCTTGCGGAAGGTGCGCTCAGCCCCTGCGCCTATATTCGCCTGCTGCAACCACTCAATCATCCCGATATCGTCACAGATTGCGACGTCGTCATCGCCGATGCGGAGCTGGCGGTATATTATCGTGCCGACATCTTCGTCACCCAGCGTCACGCTGTCCCGGATATTGCCGCGGCCGATGCCCTGGCCGCACATGTCGCAGATTGCGGGGCGACCCTCATTTACGACCTCGATGACGACTTGCTCCACGTGCCCTTGCACCATGCTGACGCCGTGGTGCTGCGACCCAAGGCGGGTGTTGTGCGTCGGATGTTGTCGCACGCGCATGAGATCTGGGTTTCCACCGCGTTCCTGGCGGCCACGTTGCCTGCGGTTGAAGGCCGGGTCACGGTCATCGGGAACGGTCTGGACGAGCGCCTGTGGGGTGATGCGCCCTCGCCCCCCCGATCGCGCTTCGGTCCGATCCGGATGCTCTACATGGGCACGGCCACACACGCCGAAGACCTCGCGCTGATTGAGCCGGCTCTGGAACGGATCAACCGGGATTTTTCCGGTCGTCTGGAGATCGAGTTGATTGGTGTGACGTCGCGCACGGACACTCCGGGTTGGCTGCTCCGCCGCATGCCGGCACAGCATGCAAAAGTGTCTTATCCTGCCTTCATCGATTGGATCGGACGGCAGACGCCTTGGGACATCGGGCTGGCTCCGCTGTGCGACAGCCAATTCAATCAGGCGAAATCAGCGATCAAGGTGCTCGACTATGCCGCCCTTGGTCTGGCGGTGATCGCATCGGACCTGCCGGTCTATCGTGCCGCGCTGGCGGGTGGGCGCGCGGGCATGCTGGTGCAGAACAGCGAAAGTGCCTGGTATACCGGGCTCAGCGCACTTATCCGCGATGGTGGACTGCGGCGGACCCTGGCTGCCGCAGGTCGTGATGCGCTGGCAGAGCGGGGCACATTACGTGCTCAATCTGCCGAGCGACGCGCAGCGCTGCGGGCTGCGGTCGACGCCACGCCTCGGTGGGCCGCGCCGCATCACAGGAAGCTCGCCCGCTGACTCTCCGTGTCCTGGTGACGGGCGGGGCGGGATGTCTCGCCTCGCCGCAGTGTGGACGGCTGCTGGACGTGCTCTGCGATGGCAGTTGCCATACCTCAGGCCTCGGCGATTGCCGTCACTCGTCCCTCTCTGACCGCCCTGATAAACTGTGTTTCGGCGTGGAAAAAGGGCTCTGACTCACTCTCGGTGCAGGTCTCTATCGGCATCACGAAGGAACGACGAGGCGCGCACGGAGCAGATCAAGCTTGGCACGGCCATACATCTGCCGCTTGACCAATTTGAGCTTTGTGATCTGCCCTTCGGTCTGCCCGTTTGACCACGGCTCGCTCAGCGCGGCCCTAACGGCGGCGAGGTCAGCAGTGATACCCTTGCCGAACGAAGCCAATAGGTTGCCGCTGGTGTCAGCCACCCACGGGGCAAGCGCTTCGATATCACGAGATCGCAGCATGCGATGGAAGCGTTCCATCAGGTCGCGCGCGGCAGCGAGCGCTAGAACCCCGGTTTCGATGGCCGCCACCGTAATGGCGTCGACGTTCGACAGATGTTCGCGTCGCGTCGTCATCAATTGGCTGAGCAACCGTGCAGGTGGTGTGGTGCGGGTAGACGCAAAACCGGCCTTCTCACTGCGTCGTTGCCGTGTCGCCCACTCGGTGACCACCCGCAGCCCGCCGTTGAACCCTCCGACACATAGGCGTCGCCATAACTCGGCTCCGTTGCGGCAGCCCGCCTCCCACTCGGCGCGGAGCTTGGGAACGTGAGGTTCCAGCACACTTGCTCGGCTGCGGAACACGTCGCCATCACCGCCGCGCAGCACACTGCGGACCAGCTTGCGACTGCGGCCAGTGCGGCGGGTGATCTCTTTGATAGGTGTCCCCGCCTGGGCGAGCGCCTTGATCGCCCGATGGCTGTCTTGCCGTCGCAAGAAGCCGTCATATTGAATACGCTCGGCGCAGGTCAGCAGTGCTGGGTTGGTCACGGTCGATCCGAAGGCTTGGCGAATAGAGCGCATCGACCGCCGCACCGCATCGAGGAAAGCCGCGCTGGCGTTCTCCATTAGGTGCCAGCGATCCGCAACTTGCACGGCCTGTGGCGCCCCTTTCGTTGCCGCCCGACCGTAGCCGGCGCCACGATCACGTGACACCACTGCGATGTCCGGATGCGCTGCCAGCCATGCCGCAACTGTTCCAACCTCACGGTCTGGCAGCAGGTCGATGATCCGACGCTGTTCCAGATCGCACACCACAGTGCCGTAGCGATGGCCGCGCTTCCAGGCAAAGTCGTCAATGCCAACGACCTGGACGGAGTAGCCCCCGGCTGGTTCCGCCCGGCGCCGCACAACCCGCAGCAAAGTGTCCCGGCTCACCGGCAGCATCAGACGTCGCGCCAGGCTTGCGGCGGGGCGACCGCCCAGTGCGATGCCGAGGTGGTGGACGATGCCCTCCAGCCGGGCTGTCCGCCTGGCCGCCCGGGGCGCGATGCTGTGGGCGAGTGGCTCGCCGAATATCTTGCGCCGACACCTGGCGTTGCAGCACCGGAACCGGCGGACCCGGATACGCAGTTGCACGATACAGCCATGCGAGGGGATGTCCATAAGTCGCCGTTCGTATTGGCTGTGCACATGGTCTGAACGCCGATCACACTCAGGGCATGCGGCGTCAACTGCAGTCGGCCGCGCGCGGATCAGCAGACGGTCTGGCTCGGAGGTCACCGCCTCAACCAATAGCCCAGCAGGGGAAATCGGCTGAAATGAACCGCGGCGCATGGCAAGCTCTCCTTCAAATCGTGCCAGCCAAATCTACCAGAACTGCACCGAGAGTGAGTCAGAGCCCTTTTTGCGAGCCGATTGACAGGCGGCATGTGTGCGCGACTTCGTTGCTGCCTGGACCAAGGTGATGAACCTCGATCGCTTCGATCTCGGCCGACCTTCTGATGGCACAGCTTAGACAAAGGGGAATGAAGGCGTTCGGAACTCCCAAATGAGGCTCTTGAATGAATCGATTGAGGTGATGGCATGAACCTTCGTGGCGGCCTCCACCGATCGGTCGCAGCATCGATGACAATGCCGTCCGCACGGTGCGATCGTTTCAGTCACCCGCCTCGCTCATGAACGCCATGATTGCCCGACCGAGGATGTCTTCGCCGGTGTTGAAATGCGCCACCATCGAGATGTGGGTGTGGTGCGGCAACTGCAACAGCCGTGCGGGGTGGCGGGCGTTGCGCAGCAGGCCGGTGAAGAACTCCGCGCCGTAGACATCGAGATGGCGGTTCTCCGCGCCGGCAATCGCGACGAGTATCGGCAGATTGCAGCGGGCGACATGTGTTGTTGGTGAGCGCGCCTCGAGCAGATTTGGATTGGTGGTGGCGAAATAGGTCTCGACCGGCTTCGCGTTGGGATTGTCTGGCAGCACGTCCGCTTGCAGCCGCGCGCTGATGAGGGCCGCTCCGCGCACCGACGGCGAAGGTGGCGATGCCATCACCGGATCGAGCAGATAGGTCGCCACGTGGGTGCCGCCGGCGGAGTGGCCGATGAGGAAGATCCGCCGGGGATCGCCACCAAAACGGGCGATGTGCGTCTGTGCCCAGGCCACCGCGGCGGCGACGTCGCGCGCGCCTTCGGGGTAGGGCGCCTGGGGGGCGAGGCGGTATTCGATGTTGATGCCGACACAGCCCTGAGCGGCGAACCAGTACAGCACATTGTCGTGGATGGTGCCGTCGATGCTTTTGGCACCGCGGGTGAAGGCGCCGCCATGCACGAAGATGACGACCGGTGCGCCGGTGCGGGGCTCGGCTGGCTGGAAAATATCCAGCAGCTGACGGGGATCTTCGCCATATGGCAGGTTCAGTGTGCGGCTGACGCCGGCTTTGTCCGCGGCCTGGGCGAGCGGTGCGTAGATGCGGAGCACCTGCTCGACATGGCTGGCGATATCATCATTCCAGCATGCGGCGATCCGCCGCAATTCCGCCCGCTGCGGCGCCGACAGGCCACTCAACGCATCATTCGTCACGGCGCATCTCCTGCGTGTGATCCATCACGGATCGAACATCGCGACACAGTCAATCTGAACGTTCACGCCCCGGCGGTTGGGAATGGCGCCGAAGCAGGTTCGGGTGACAGTCTCTCCCTTGAAGAACTCAAGAAAAACGGCATCGAAGCGCGGGAAGTCAGCGATGTCGCGCAGGGTCACCCGGAGGTTGACGATATGCCTCGCCGAGGCACCGGCGGCGGCGAGCACGCACATCAGATTATCCAGTGCCTGCCTTGTCTGTACGACGATGTCGGTGGACAGGATCGTGTCGGTGACGGGATCAACACCGCCTTGACCGGAGACCATGAGCATATTGCCGAAACGGATCGCCTGCGCGAGGGGAGAGGCGCTGCCACCAGGCGTGGTGCCAACGATCGGTGCCGTGGATGCCGTGATGACCTGTTTGGGCATGCGATCCCTTTTGGAGAGTTGGTGTGATCGCCGCGCGCGATCAATCGAACATGGCCACGCAGTCGATCTCGACATTGGTGCCGGCGCGATGAAGCACGCCGCCGAAGCAGGTGCGGGTGACTTTTTCGCCATTGAAATATTCGCGAAAGGTCTCGTTGAATCTTGGGAAGTCGGCAGTGTCGCGCAGGATCACGCGCATGTTCACGATGTTCTCTGCGGTTGCGCCGGCGGCGGCCAGTACGCTCATCAGATTGTCCAGCGTCTGCCGTGTCTGGGTTTCGATGTCGCCTGGCACGACGGCGCCGGTGGCGGGATCCAGCGAGCCCTGGCCTGAAACAAACAGCATGTTGCCGAACCGGATGGCCTGCGCGAGCGGCGAGACGCTGCCGCCGGGCGTGAAGCCGGTGGTGGGTGCTGATGCGGATGTGATGATCTGTTTGGGCATACTGCCTCCTTTATGAGGGGTGGGGGTGTGTGTCACGCCAGTTTCAGACGAGGGGGTGCGGAAACCAGGGCAACATGGTGGTGCAAACTACTCCGGTGGCGCCGGCGCGCGCAGGCCGGCCGCCTCCAGGCGCGGCAGAATGTCGCGGCCAAAGCGCGCCAGACCGCCCTCGTAATCGAGCCAGGTGAGCAGGAAGCCATCGACGCCGGCCGCTGACAGGCTTGCGAAGAGTCCGGCGATGCGATCGGCATCTCCGACGAGTGGATAGCCGGCGAAGCCTGCCTTGAGATTATAAGCGAGCCGGGCCGCGGCCTCCGGCGGCATCGATTTTGTATCGATTGCGTTGTGATGAATGATGTTCTGCACCGCCGCATCATCACCCTGTGTGACGATATAGTCGTGCGCGTAGGCCTCGGCCTCGGCCTGCGTGTCGCGCAGCACGACGTAGGCGGACATCCAGATCTGAATGTCGCGGCCGTAGTTTTCTCGTGCCTCGGCGCGGATGTCATCGACCTGCTGGCGCAACGCGCTGGGTGCGGGGTTGTGGGCCGAGAGGAAGGCGATGTCGCAATGCTTCGCGGCGAATGCGCGGCCGCGTGGGGAGCGACCGGCATTGAGCAGAACCGGGCGGGTCTGCACGCCGTGCGGTTGGCTGAATGCCGCCTTCAATTGATAATTCTTGCCGCTGTAATCGAAGCTTTTTCGGCCCGCCCAGAGCCGGTCGAAAATCTCGATCCACTCCTCGGCGAGTTCGAAGCGATCGCTGTGTTCCTTCACCTTGTAGCCGAACAACTCCATGTCCGGCGGATACCAGCCCAGCACCAGATTCATGCCGGCGCGCCCATTGGAGACGAGATCAACGGTCGCCTCGGCTTTCGCGACGAAGACGGGATGATTGACCGTGACATGCACCGTGCTGACGATGCCGATGCGCCTGGTGACGGCGGCGACCGCGCCGGCCCAGGTGAATGTCTCCATCAGGTCGCCGCTGTAGTGGCCGTCGCCGCCGAAGGATTTCCAATGTGCCGCGGAGACGAACGCCTCGAACCCCAGCGTCTCCGCCAATTGGGCGAGCCGCACGTTGGCGTCCCAGGTGGGGACGAAGCGATCGGGGTGGAAGGTGAAGGCGGCGCCACTTCCGTTGGTTGCGAAGACACCGAGCTTGATCCGGTTGGTTGAATCGCGGATGGGATTTGCGTGCGGACCCGGCTGACCCGACATTGGCGGTTTCTCCTTCACACAGGCATCGTTTGGGCAGCGACATCGGGGCGAGCGATGGCGTGAACAGGATCGAGCCCAGGGCTGCCCGCTCGCTCACGCATGGAAGAGGGCCTCCGCCTTGCTGACCTCGTCGCGTACCACGGCGGTGACATGTTCCCGCAGGTCAACAAATCGCTGTTGCCCCTGGGTTGCGAGCATGCGTGGTCGTTGCAGATCGACATTGATGACCTCGCGGATGCGACCGGGATGGCCGGCCATCACGATCACGCGGTCTGCCAGGTAGATCGCTTCGGTGATGTCGTGTGTCACCAGCAGCACAGTTTTGCGTTCGCTTTCCCAGATTTCCAGCAGAAAATCCTGCATCAGCGATCTGGTCAGCGAGTCCAGCGCGCCGAAGGGTTCATCCATCAGCAGGACCTCGGGATTGATGGCAAGCACGCTGGCGATGGCGGCGCGTTGCCGCATTCCGCCGGACAGTTCCGCCGGCAGGCTGTGCTTGAACGCCTCGAGCCCGACGCGTCGGATCAGCCCGTCGACGATGGCGTCGCGTTCGGCGGTTCCGCCAAACCGATGGCGGTTTCTCGCAAGTCCCAGGCCGAAGGCGACGTTGCCGCGGACCGTCAGCCATGGGTAGAGCGCGCTTTGCTGGAACACGACGCCGCGATCTGGCCCGGGACCGGTGACCGGGGCGCCGTTCATCAGCACATCGCCGCGCGAGGGTGTGTCGAAGCCGGCCACGAGGTTGAGCAGGGTGGATTTTCCGCTGCCGCTGGCGCCGACGATCGCGACGAATTCCTGATCCTCCACCCGCAGATTGATCTCCTGCAGGGCGACCACCTCACCCGCCCCGGTCGTGAAGGCTTTGTGCACGCCCCTGATGACGAAATCACCCATTGAAGCTGTCCAGCCGGTTCCAGGTGAGAAGGTGATCGCGGAGCAGAACGATCGCCCAGTCGGAGATGAAGCCGAGCGCGCCGACGCTGATCATCGCGGCGATCACCACATCGTTGCGGTAGAATTGGTAGGCATCGTTGAGCAGGTAGCCCAGGCCGCTGCGCACGGCGAGAATTTCCGCCACCACGACCAGCACCCAGGCGATGCCCATGCTCAGCCGCACGCCGGTGAGCACCGAGGGCAACGCGGCAGGCAGGATCACCCGGGTGAGCAGCTCGCGACGGTTCGCGCCCATCATCATCGCCGAGCGGATGATGGTGCGATTGACCTGGCGCACGCCATGCGTGGTGTTCAGCACGGCGGGGAAGAAGGCGCCGAGCCCGATCAGGAAAATTGCCGGCTGATTGCCGATGCCGAAAAAGATCAGCGACAGGGGAACCCAGGCCGTGACGGGAACATTGCGCAGGACCTGGATGGTGGGATCGATGATGCGCTCGATCAGACGCGACAGCCCGATGAGTAGTCCGACCGGAACCGCCAACGCGACGCTCCAGGCGAAGCCGGCGAACACGCGCCAGATGCTCGACCAGGCATCATCGAGCCAGGTGCCGCTGTAGCGCCCGGCCGCGCCGGTCAGCCCGGTGACGAGATCAAACCATGTGAGGGCGACCTGTGTGGGCGGCGGCAGCACGTTCGCGCGATAAATGCCGAGGATCGACATCGCCTGCCACAGCGCGATGATCGCCAGCGGGAACAGCCAGGGCACGATGAGGCGGGGCGGGGTCTGCGCCAGGTTCATCATGCGCATGCTGTGCAGCTCAGGCTGATCGAGGCCGGCGACCGACATGGAGGGATGCGCCCTAGAATCCCATCAGCTGCTGCCGGCTCTCGCCGGTCGCTTTCTCCAGGAATGAATAATCGACATAGTTCTGCACGACATCGGAATAGTCTGTCTTGACCCAGCCGATCTGGTGCATCTCCTTGGCGGTTCGTTGCAGATCCGCCAGAACCAGGCGGTAGCTGTATCTGACGAACTCCTTCTGCTCCATCTCGATCACCGGCGGAGGGAAGCTGGATTCCTTCTTCTCGAACTCCAGGCATTTGGGCAGGTCGTTCATGAACAGCCTCATTGCGTCGACCGAGCTGCTGACGATGCGCTGCACCACATCGGGCGTATCCTTGACCATGTCCTTGCGCACGGCGAAGCCAACCTCCCATTGCCCGAGGCCCGCGCCATAGAGGTGGTCGAAGAATTTGCCGCTGCCATTGACGATGCTCAGCGCGCCAAAGGCGGCCAGTGTCATGGCCATGTCGATCTGGCCGCCATCAAGGGCACGCGGATGCTCGGGAAACGGAATGTTCAGGATGTCGACATCCTGGTCCGGATTGATGGCGAGGCCGTTGAGGAAGGTCACCAGCTTGAGATGCTGCAGCGATCCGGTGGGCACGCCGATCTTGAGCTTGTTCGATCCCTTGCGGCGATCGACCAGCGCCTTGAAGGCGGCCATATCGCCTTTCGCAAGGTCGAGCTTGCTGGCCGTGACGAGAACATTGTAGCCGCCGCCGAAGCCCGACACCAACACGAGGTCCATGCCCTGGTCGATCCAGCGGATGACATGCTGCGAGGTGATGTTGCCCCAATCCAGCTGCTTTTGCTGAAGGGCGAGGATCACGGCGGTGGAGTCGTTGAAGATATTCTGGGTGAAGGTCAGGTTGTGCTTGCCGGCAACCATCGGCAGCGCGACCTTCATCGACCCCAACGCGCCGCGTTGCAGTCCGGCACGGATGGTCGCCGGGGGGGCTTGTTGGGCCCTGGCCGTGCCTGACGGGACTGCGACGCCGACAGCGCCAAGGCCGCCTGCCGCGGCTCCCGCCGCGAGCAGGCGCATGCAGGAGCGCCTGTTGGGGAGTGAAGCGGTCTGCGTCCTTGAGTGTATGCCCGTCATTTCAAATCCATCCATGCTGCGCATTGGTGATATCGATTAGCGTCGATGCCTATGGTCGCCCATCCGGGGTATTGAGAAGACGATGGCCGCTGGGATTGCTGGACACAACCCCTCATGTACGGCCGCTGTTCACGCCCTGAGCATGCCGTCTGACGATCTAATGGACCCCAGCGGCCCCTGGCCTGGCCCGGCGCGAGACGTGCCAGGGGATGATCAGATGCTCCAGCAGTTCGATCGCGCCGAACAGCAGCATGCCGACGAGGGTGAGATAGACCACCGCGGCGAACATCAGGACGGTGTCGAAATTGCCGTTCGCGCTCAGCAGCACGTTGCCCAGCCCTTCCTGGGCGCCGATGAACTCGCCGACGATCGCGCCGACCACGGCGAGCGTGGTGGCGACCTTCATGCCGGCGAACATTGATGGCAGCGCGCCGGGCAGGCGGATGCGCCAGAACATGGCGAGCTGGGTGGCGCCCATCGCGCGGGCCATCTGGATCTTGCCGGGTTCGATTGATTTAAGGCCGATCATGGTGTCGATCAGGATCGGAAAGAAGGAGAGCAGGAAAGCCACCATCACCTTGGTGATCGCGCCGAGCCCGAGCCAGACCACCAGCACCGGCGCGAGGGCCACCTTCGGCACCAGCTGGGTGGCGACCAGCAGCGGGAACAGGGTGCGCTCGACCCAGCGCGAGGCGACCAGGGCGACGGCCAGGGGGACGGCGACCAGCACCGACAGCACGAAGCCGAGCAGGATGGCGCGGCCGGTGGCGAGCGCGGCGGGCAGCAGCACCGTGACGTCGGCGAGCATGCTGGCCGCGACCTGGCTGGGTCGCGGCAGCACGAAGGGGCGAATATGCAGGGTGACCACCGCCACCTCCCACAGCAGCAGCAGCAGGGCGAGCAACAGGCACGGGGCGATCCAGTTGGCGAGGCGTCGCATCAACCGGTCTCCGCGGCGGCCGAGACCGCCTGCGGGCGCAGCACGCCCATCTGGGTGAACAAAGCGCGGATGTGGCGCGCGTGGGTGGCGAATTCCGCTGTCTCATACAGCATCGGATCGCGCGGGCGGGGCAGGTTGATGCTGATGTCCTGCACCACCCGGCCCGGTCGGGGCGACATCACCACCACGCGGTCGGAGAGGAACACCGCCTCGCTGATCGAGTGGGTGACGAACAGCACGGTTTTGCCGGAGGCGGCGACGATCTGTTGCAGTTCCAGCGCCATTTCGTCACGCGTGAGCGCATCGAGCGCGCCGAAGGGTTCATCCATCAGCAGCAATGGCGGATCATGCAGCAGGGCGCGGCAGATTGCCGCGCGCTGGCGCATGCCGCCGGAGAGCTGGTGCGGCAAGGCATCGGCGAAGTCAGCGAGGCCGACACGCTCGATCAAATCTGTGGCGCGGGCCAAGGCCGGGGCGCGCGGCAGGCCGCGCATCTGTGCCTGCAGCAGGACATTCTCCAGCACCGTGCGCCATTCGAGCAGAAAGGCCTCCTGGAAGACGATGCCCAGATCGGTGAAGGGGGCGCGCACCGGTGCGCCGCCGATGCGCACCTCGCCCTCGCGGCAGGGTTCGAGACCGGCGACGGCGAGCAGCAGCGTGCTTTTGCCGCAGCCTGAGGGGCCGAGCAGAGAGACGAATTCGCCTGGCTGGATCGAGAGGGTGACGGAGTCGAGCGCGCGCACCGGGCCGGTCGGGGTGGTGAAGACCTGCCCGAGCCGGTCTATCTCGATGGCGCCAGGCGTGTGCAACGCTGCCAAGGATCAGGCTGTCGCGACGAAATCGTTGGTGTAGAGGCTCTCCGGCACCACACGGTCGCGCAGGCCGCCATATTCGGCCATCATGCGGGCGGTGAAGGCCCAATCCTCCGGTGCCATCCAGCCGACCGGCTGGCCGGCGGTGGCCTTGGAGACGATGCGCTTTTTGAACGTGTCCGCCATCATCTCGATCAGCTCGTCCGCCGGTGCGGCGTCGGGATTGGCGGTGCGGGTGACGGCCGCCGCACGGGCGGGGTCGGCGATGGTTTCGGCGAGACTGGCGCGCCAGGCGGCGACGAAGCGGCGCACCAGATCCTTGTTCGCCAGGGTGGCATCGGTGGCAATCATGCCCAGCGACATCAGGCCAAGATCGTAATCGGCATAGTCGAACGCGGCGAGGTCGTTGCCGCGATGGCTGAGCGTGATGAAGGAGCCGTTCATCGCGGTGTAGGTGGCGTCGAACTGGCCATCGATGAAGGCGGAGTTCATTGCCGCCGGCGAGACATTCACCAGCTTCACCTTGCTGATGTCGATGCCGGATCGTTTGGCGAAGGCGGGCCACAGGCCGTAGGTCGCCGAGCCCGGCGAATCGCCATAGGAGCGGCCTTCGAGGTCTTTGGGCTTCTGGATGCCGGAGGCGCGCTTGAACATCACCCCGAACGAGGTGGTCAGCAGATAGCCGCAGAACATCTTCACCGTCGCGCCCTGCAGCGCGGCGGCGGGCAGCACCGAGGCGTCGGCGAGGCCGAAGGTGGTGTTGTTGGAGGCCACGGCGAGCACGGTGTTGCGGCTGCCGGTGCCGAAATTCACCTTCAGCTCGAGCCCCTCACGCGCGAAGATGCCGCGATCGAGGCCGACGAAAAAGGGCGTGTGGTAGCCGCTGATCCGCCAATCCAGCGTGATGGTGGCGGGCAGGGCGGGTGCGGCGAGCGCGGGCCTGGCGAGGCCGGCGACGAGTGCGCCAGCGCCGGCGCGCAGGAGGGGACGTCGTGCGATGATCGGCGTCATGATGGTCATGGCTCCCTGTGGGTGCGGCGGGCTTCGCAAATCGCGCGCCAGACGCGTTCGGGCGTGGCGGGCATGTCGATGTGGGTGATGCCGAGCGGGGCCAGCGCGTCGAGCACGGCGGAGATCAGCGCGGGGGGTGCGCCGGTGGGGCCGCTCTCGCCGATGCCTTTCACGCCAAGCTGGTTGGTAGGCGAGGCGACCTGCTGGAAGCCGACATCGATGTTGGGCAGATCGTCGGCGCGGGGCAGGCAGTAATCCAGCAGAGAGGCGCTGAGCAGTTGGCCTGTTTCCGACTCGTAGCTGATCTGTTCGCACAGGGCCTGGCCGATGCCCTGGGCGATGCCGCCATGCATCTGGCCGCGTGCGACCATCGGATTGATCAGCCGGCCGGCATCGTCGATGGCGGTGAAGCGGGTGATCGCGATCGCGCCGGTGTCGGGATCGATTTCCAGCTCGCAGATATGGGTACCGGACGGGAAGTTGGCGGCGAAGATCGTCAGCTCCTGCTCCACCGCGAGGCCGGTGGCGAGATCCTCGGGAAGGTCGGCGCCGGCGGCCCAGGCGGCGGCCTCGAACAGTGACATGGTGTCGTTGCGGGCGAGGCTGCCGAGCATGCCCTGGCGAAAGCTGATGGAGTCCTCTGCCACATTCCAGCGCAAGGCGGCCAGGCGGCGGGCGCGGGCGATGATGGTGGCGCAGCTCTGCATCATGATCTCGCCGGCCTTGAACAGCGAGCGCGAGCCATGCGTGCCGGCGCCGCCGCGCACCAGGGCGGTGTCGCCTTCGATGATGCGGACCTGGTCGATGGCGATGCCGAGCTGAGCGGCGATGATCTGGGCATAGGTGGTGGCGTGGCTCTGGCCGTGGCTGTGGGTGCCGACGCGGAATTCGGCGATGCCATCTGGCAGGATCGACAGCGCGCCCCACTCGGTGGGGGCGCCGCCGGAGACTTGCACATAGTTGGCAAGGCCGATGCCGGCGAGCCGGCCGCGGGCGGCGGCGGCGGTGCGGCGGGCGGGGAAGCCCTGCCAGTCGGCGGCGGCGAGCGCGCGCGTCATGGCGTCGGCGTAGTCGCCACTGTCGTAGGTGGCGCCTGCGACCGTGTCGAACGGCATCTCCTCGGCACGGAGCAGGTTGCGGCGGCGCAGGGTGATGCGGTCGATGCCGGTTTGGCGGGCGGCTTCGTCCATCAGGCGCTCGATGAGATAGATCGCCTCGGGCTGGCCGGCGCCGCGATAGGGGGCGACGGTGGCGCTGTTGGTGAAGGCGACGGTGATCAGCCCATCCAGCGCGGGGATGCGGTAATTGCCGGTGAGCACGCGCGGGCCGGCGGAGACCGGCACCAGCGGGCCGGCGTGGCCGGGATAGGCGCCGAGATTGGCGATGCTGCGGACCCGCAGGCCAAGAATATGGCCGGTGGCGTCGAGCGCGAGGTCGCCCTGCCACAGGCTGTCGCGCGCATGGGGATCGGAGGCGAAACATTCGCCTCGCTCGCCCAGCCAGTGCACGCGGCGGTTCAGGCTGCGCGCGGCCCAGAGCAGGAAAACGAGTTCGGGGAACACCTGGCCGCGCACGCCGAAGCCGCCGCCGAGATCGGGGCTGATCAGGCGCAGCCGGTCGGGCGGGATGCGAAAGACGCCGTTTGCCAGTGAATCGCGCGTGGGGTTGGGCAGCTGGTGGCCGGCGATGATGGTGGAGAGGTCGGCTACGGGATCATGCATCGCAAGCGCGGCGCGCGGTTCCATCGGGCAGCCATAGATGCGCTGATTCACCAGCGCGCAGCTGATGATGTGGGTGGCCGCGGCGAAGGCGGCATCGCAGGCGGCGGCGTTGCCGATCTCGATCTCGCAGCACCGATTGCCCGGTGCCTCGTCCCAGATCTGCGGCGCGTTCGGGGCGAGGGCGGCGGCGAGGTCGGTGACGCCGGGCAGCGGGTGATAGGTGACCGCGATCGCCTCGGCGGCGTCACGCGCCTGGGCCGGGGTTTCGGCCACCACGATGGCGACCGGCTCGCCCACCATGCGCACGCGATCTCGTGCCAGGATCAGGTTGGGCGGATTGATGACGCCGTCGCGCAATCGCGATGCGGCGCCGAGGGGAGGGAGGTTGGTGTGCGGGCCGCCGAGTCCGGCATCGGCATAATCCTGGCCGGTGGCGACCATGAGCACGCCGGCCATGGCCTTTGCTGCCGCGACGTCGATCGCCGTGATGCGTGCGTGGGCGTGGGGGGAGCGCAGAACCACCAGATGGGCGCTGGCGTCGGTGCGATGATCGTCGCTGTAGCGTCCTTCGCCGCGCAGCAGTCGCGCATCCTCCTGCCGTAGAAGCGGTTGGCCGATCAGATCCATGCGTTCTCCAGCGGCAGCGGACAGGCAGAGAAGAGCCTTCTTTTTTGAAAAAAAGAAGCCGAAAACTTTTGGGATAGGGGTGCTTGATTGCGGCGGCGGGGCGTTCAACACTCCAACGAGCTGGCTGGGGGGTTTGATGGCGGTCGCGGGGTTTCGTGAGCTGATCGATATATTGGGCGAGCGGGGCCTGGTTCGGCAGATCGACCGGCCGGTGGATGGTGCGTGGGAACCCGCCTGTCTGGCGAAATGGATATTTCACGGGCTGCCAGAGGATGAGCGGATCGGGCTGATCTTCAACAAGGTGATCGGCTCGCGCTTTCGGCTCGCCACCGGATTGATCGGCGCATCCGAACGCAGCTATTGCGCCACGCTTGGCGTCGTACCCGAGGCGATCAACGCGACCTGGGTGAACGCGCTGCTCAACCCCGTCGCGCCGGTGACGGTGGGGCAGGGGCCGTGCCAGCAGGTGGTGCAGTTGGGTGAGCAGGCGCGGCTGTCCGATCTGCCGATTCCGGTTTGGACGCCTGGCAAGGATCCGGCGCCGTACATCACCACGCTGGTGATCACGCGCCATGCCGAGACGGGTGAGCAGAACACCGGCATTTATCGCACGCAGGTGCGCGACGATCATTCGGTGGTGATCAATCTCAACGCCGCCGGGCAGGGGACGCGCAACACGCGGTCCTATACGGATCACGGGCGGCCGGCGCCGATCGCCTGGGTGATCGCGCCAGATCCGGCATTTCTGTTGGCAGCCTCAGCGAAGTTGCCATATGGGCTGGACGAGGCGCGGGTTGCCGGTGGGCTGAACGGCGCGCCGATCGAGATGGTGCGTGCGCGCAGCCAGGATCTGCTGGTGCCGGCGAGCGCGGAGATCGTCATCGAGGGCGAGGTGATCCCCGGGGGGATCGAAACCGAAGGCCCGTTCGGCGAGTTTGCCGGCTATATGGGCCATCCGGGCCCGCGGCCGGTGGCGCGCATCACCGCGATCACGCATCGACATGAAGCGATCTATTATGCGCTGACCAGCCAGATGCCGCCGAGCGAGAGCACGGTGATCCAGGGGCTCACCAATGCCGGGGTGATCCTGAAGATGCTGAAATATGATCTGGGCGAAACCAATGTGACGGATGCGGTGATCGACCGCAATTTTGGCGGCGCGATGGGTCATATCGTGATCGCGATGGACCCGCGCGACGCCGCGCACAGCAAGCGCGTGGGTGTGCTTGTGGCGACGATGACGGCGTTGAAGCGGGTGACGGTGGTGAATTCGGATGTGGATATCCGCAGCCCCGTCTCGCTCGATTGGGCGTTGAACGCGCGCTATAATCCGGCGTCGGACACGGTGATCCTTGATGGCGCCGCGCAATATAGCCACATGGATCCTTCGGTGCGGCCGGTTGCGGGCAAGCCTGGTGCGGCCAGCAAGATCATTGTCGATGCCACCATCAAGCATGATGCCGGGCCGCTGTCGCTGCCCTCGGCGGAGCTGATGGGGCGCGCGCTGGATCTGTGGCGCGAGCTGGGGCTGCCGCCGTTCGATGTGCCGAAACAAAGCCGGCTGCGGTTCGGCGAGGATATTGGAAAGAAGGAAGTGCCGACATGAGCAAGCTGCATCTGAGCATGGCGTTCTCGCCCTATGACCGCACATCGCCGCTGGTGGATGGGCGGGTGCAGATCGAGGGCGTGACGATCGATCCGTTCCTGCTGTCGCCGGAGGAGATTTTCCACCGCTCGTTTGGCTATCGCGAGTTCGATATCTCAGAGATTTCGTTGAGCAGCCACGCGCTGACCACCGCGCGGGGGGATTCGCGCTATGTGGGTATTCCCGCCTTTCTCTCGCGGGTGTTTCGCCATAGCGGGATCTATATCCGCACGGATCGCGGCATCAATTCGATGGCCGATCTGAAGGGGCGCACCATTGGTTTGCCGGAATATCAGCAGACGGCGAATGTGTGGGTGCGTGGCATTCTCTCCGACGAATGCGGCATCAAGGCGTCGGATGTGCATTGGCGCACCGGTGGCACGGAGCAGCCTGGGCGGCGCGAGCGGGTGCCGCTGCATCTGCCGCCGGAGGTGGATGTGCAGCCCATTGGTCCGACGCAGACATTGAATGAGCTTCTCCTGTCGGGCGAGCTGGACGCCATCTTCGCGCCGCGCGAGCCGCCCTGCTTTACCCAGGGTGTTCCGTTCATCGATCGGCTGTTTCCGGATTATCGGCCGGTGGAGGCAGCGTATTTCAAGCGCACCGGGATTTTCCCGATCATGCATATGGTTGGCATCCGGAAGGAGCTCGTCGAGGAACATCCCTGGCTGCCGGTGAGTGTCTACAAGGCGCTGGTGCAGGCGAAGCATGTGGCGCTTGAGGAACTCGCGCTGATCGGCCACCTCGCCACCACGCTGCCCTGGTGCGTGGCCGAGCTGGAGCAGACGCGCAAGCTGATGGGCGAGGATTTCTGGCCCTACGGGTTGCCGGCGAACGAGACGACGCTGAGCACATTTTTGCGCTATTCGTTTGAGCAGCATCTCTCGCCGCGGCTGTTGCAGCCGCGCGATCTGTTTGCGCCCTCGGTGCTGGATCTCTCCAGAATGTAGCGCTCAGTGCGCGGCGATCACCGCGGCGCGGTCGAAATCGTTGCAGGTGGCGAGGAAGCTGGTGGTGTAGCCGTCCTGCGGTGGGACGCTGCCTTTCACGCGGCCGAGCTTTTGGAAGAATCGTGACGTGTCGGCCCACATTTGCGGGCGGAAGCTGCCGATCGGTGCGCCCTCGGGCAGGCCGCTCAGCGTGTTGTCCATATAGCGATCGAGCACGTGGCGGTCGCGCTTGAGAACGTCATCCATATTCGCGCCGGCGGGGAGCAGTTGCGGATATTCTGCCAACAGCATGCGCAGGGCGGCATCCGGATTGGCCTTTGTGTAGACGATGCCCTTGGTGATCGCGCGGCAGAAGCCGCCGACCACGCGCGGGTTGCCGGCGACCAGCGCGTCGCTGCTGGCGAGCACATAATCGGCGAGCTGGCGGGACAGCGGGATATCCAGATAGCGCAGCTTCAGCCCGGCATTTTCCATCGCCGCGAAGATCGCATCCCACATCGCCAGCGCGTCCACCTGTCCGCTGCGCAACTCGCCGGCGGCGGCCGGGCCTGGCGGGGTGTTCACCCTGATATAGTCATCCGGCCCGATGCCGAGCGTGCCGAGTTCGCCGGTGAGAAACAGGCCCGCCATCGAGGCCCATTGCACGCTGCCGATGGTGCGGCCGCGCAGATCGGCCAGAGTGTGGATCGGCGAATTCTCCAACACCGCGACCGCGTGGCCGTTGTCGCGGCGCAGGCTGGAGACCGCGATCACGTGGCCGCCCTTCTCACGCAGGCCGAGCACGACGTCGGCCGTGGTGGTGGCGAACTGCACGGAGCCGGCCTCGAGTGCCTGCGCGGCGGCGACGATGTTGGGGGCGAAGGCGGCATCCACCTCGAGGCCCTCCTGCGCGAAAAAGCCCATGCGTTTGGGCACGGCGAACAGGAACACCTCCTCGCCCACACCGGCCGCGCCGTGCGAGAGGGAGATGCCGACCTTGGTGGTTTGGGCGTGGGCGAGGGGGGTGTGGGCGAGGGGGGCGAGGGGTGCGAGCAGCAGCAGCGCGAGCAGGAGTCTGCTGATCACGACGCCGCTTTCCGCAGATAGCGATTGCGCCCGACAATAATGTCGACACCGCCGAGCCCGGCGGTCTCCGCCGCGTGCAGCGAGGCGCTGGTGGCGTTGAGCACCGGGGTGGGGATGCCAGCCTGCGCGAAGGCGTCGGCGGCGAGATCGAGAAAGAGGGTGCCGCGGTCGATGCCGAAGCCGCGATCGGAATGTGCAACGATGGCGGGATAGCGCTGTGCCATCATCGGATGGCCGGCGGCGGACGAGCCGAGCACCTCCAGCATCTGTGCGACATCGAGGCCCATCGCATCGCCGATCGCCAGCCCCTCGGCGAACACCGCCTGGTAGCCGACATAGACGGCCTGGTTGATCAGCTTCAGCGCCATGCCCGCGCCGCTCGGGCCGATCAGATGGATGTGCTGGCAGAGACGATCAAGCAGCGGCCTGGCCCACTCCAGATCGATCGGCGCGCCACCGACCATCGCGGTGAGGGTGCCATCGATCGCGCCACGCTCCGCGCCGCTGACCGGCACTTCGAGAAAGCGCAGGCCCTGGGCCCGGGCTTCCAGATTGAAGGCGCGGGTGAGCGAGACCGTGATGGTGGTGGTGTCCATCACCAGGGCGCCGGGGCTGGCATTGGCGAACACGCCGTGGGGCCCGCCCATCACGGCGATGTCTTCGTCCGGCCCGGGCACGCTGATGAAAATCGCCTCGGCACCGCGTGCGGCCTCGCCGGGGCTGTTGGCGGCGATGGCGCCATAGTCGGCCACCGCGCGGGCGATCGCATCCGGAACAACATCGAACACGCAGAGTTCGTGGCCTGCCCTGGCCAGATTGCGCGACATCGGCAGACCCATTCTGCCGAGGCCGATAAAGCCGATCCGCATGATATGATCCGCCTTTATTCGGCGGCCTGGCGCTGCCCGGCGAGGGCCGCCAGTTCGCGCTCGGCGGCCTCCTTGTAGAGGCGGCGGATGCGGCTGACGCCGACATCGATGGGCAGCAGATGCTCGCGCGCGCGGGCATTTTTCGGCACGCCGGCGAGTGCCACACGATCCTGCTCCAGCACCTTCGCCCCGCGCGGCACCACGGTGGTGCGATAGAGGAAGCGCCAGACATCGCGCTTCCAGCCTGTCAAACGCTGCATCCGATAGTTCCAGACCAGCGTGCGGTTGGCATCGATCGGCGTGGGGAAGCGGAACAGGCGTGCCAGCCCGCCGCCCTCGCGCTTGGGGAAGGGCAGATCGGTGATTGCCCAGAAGCCGCTGCCGGGGAAATGTTCCAGCCAGGTCTTGTCGAGATTCACCCCCTGCTGGTTGGTGCGCCAGACCACGAATCCGCGCTCGGTTTCCTTGAAGGCCATGTCGACATCCTTGCGGCCGGCGGCGAGGATGTGGGTGCCGACATGCAGGAAGCTGCCATGGGCGGGATCGAACTGGTTGTCGCGCACCAATTGCCAGTTGCAGTCAAATTCACGAATATCGACAAAGCCCGACCATTCGCCGGAGGTGAATTCATCCGGGAAGCGCATGGGCGGGATCTCGGTCTCGGTGCCGTTGCCGAAAAACACCCAGATGGCGCCAAAATGTTCGGCAACCGGGTAGGGGCGGGCGAGCCTTTGGCCAACCAGCGTGCTGCCGGGTGTGGAGGGCGTGGCGCGCACCACGCCGGCGCCGTCAAACTGGACGCCGTGATAGGCGCAGGCGATCTGGCCGTCGCAGACGCTGCCGATCGACAGGCGGGCGCCGCGATGTGGGCAGAAATCCTCCAGCGCCTGCAGCGTGCCGGACTGGTCGCGCCACAGCACGATGTTGCGACCGAGCCGGGTGAGGCCGACCGGGGTGCTGCCGACATCGTCGGGCCGGCAGACCAGATACCATTGGCCGGTGAGGCCGGTTTCCAGCAATTCGTCGGCGGAGGTCGGCAGGCTGTGGGTGGCGGACATCGCGGGCTCTCCGGAAATACTGTGTCAGGCGGCGAGGATTTGCAGTTCGCTCGCCAGGCTTTCGGCGGTCCAGGGCTGGTTGCGGCGATTGCCGGCATGGCGCGTGTTCAACCCCTCGGCGAGTGCCTCGATGGTCTCCGCGCCGGCCTGCAGCACCTCCTCGATGGCCTCGGCGAGGGTCATGCGCCAGGCGGCTTCGATCGGGTCGTTGTTGCTGAAGGCAGGGTTGAAGGTCAGCCCCATCGCCTCGCCGGGAATGCCTGTCATTGCGTGGCCCTTTCTCGATGCGGGACGACGCTATCGGCCCGCTTCTTGCTCAGTCAATGCCTGTTTGGCGCTGCCTGCGGGATTGCTGCCCGATCCGAGCGCCGTTGCGGAGAATGGCCATGCACGTCGCGCGCCGCTTCAGCCTTGTCCTGCTGCTGACGATGTCGGCGCTCCCTGCGTGGGCGACGGATCATCTTGCCCTGAAGCTCGACTGGATCACCGAACCCATCCACATGCCCTTTTTTCTGGCGGAGGTGCGGGGCTGGTTCGCGGCGCATGATCTCGATATCTCGATCGAGGATGGCAACGGCTCCACCACCACCGTGCAGTTGATCGCGGCGGGCAATTTCGACGTGGGTGTGGCGGATCTTTCGCCGATGATGATCGCGCGGGCGAAGGGGTTGCCGGTGGTTGCCATCGCCGGGATGATCCGCAAGGGCAGCATGGGCATCGTGGTGCCGATGGCCGATCACATTACCACTGTCGAGGATCTGGTCGGCAAGGAACTGCTCTACACGGCGGGGTCGCTCGAGGGGCCTTTTATCGCGCCGTTCCTGCGGGTGCATCACATCACCCCCGACCAGGTGAAGCTGACCAGCGTGCAGGCCTCGGCGAAGGCGAGCCTGTATCTGTCGGGTCATGCCGACGCGGTGGTGAGTTCTGTGCCGCCGATCCTGGCGGTGGCGCCCGGGCGGCGTGAGTCGCAGGGCATCCTGTTCTGGGACGAGGGCTTCAAGGTGCCGGGGTTCGGCATCATCGCCCGCCCCGCCATGCTGGCCGAGCGCGGCGCGCCGATCCGCAGGTTTGTCAGCATCGTCTGCGGCGCCTGGGCCTATATTCTGTCGAGCCCCGAGCATATGAGCGAGGCGGCGCGGGCGGTGCGGGCGAAGCGGCCGCAGACGCCGCTGAGCGAGCAGATGCTGATCGATCAGGCGGAGGCCTATCGGGCATTTTTCACCACCGATGCGACGCGTGGCCAGCCGTTGTGCGTGCAGAGCGAGGCCGACTGGGCGGCCTCGATCCAGACGGTGGTGGATGCCGGGGTGATCCCGGCCGGCAGCAAGCCGGCTGAGTTTTTCACCAATGACTATATCGATCGGACTCTGCTGGAGGCGATCGCCCTCGCCAAATAGTGCTGTGGCGGCTGATGGCTTTCGCAGATGCCAATCCGATTTGGCATCATGCGCCGGACGCCGTCTCCATTGCGTCGGCGATTTGGTTGTGCGCGGCGCTGTGGTCCATCTCGGTCGGACTCAGCTCCATGACGATCCGCGCGCCTGGCGCGAGCACCACCACGCGGTCCGCCATTTCCACTGCATCCTCGATGCGGTGGGTGATGAACAGGCAGGTTTTGCCGAGATCGCGGATGAGGGCGCCGATATCCTGCCGCAGCGCGCGGGAGGTGACGGCGTCGAGCTGGCTGAAGGTTTCATCGAGCAGCAGAATCGGTGGGTCGACGGCGAGCGCGCGGGCGAGCGACACGCGTTGGCGCATGCCGCCGGAGAGCTCGTGGGGATATTTCGAGTCGCACCCGACCAGCTTCAGCCGCGCCAGCCAGGAGGCGGCCGTGGTGCGCGCCTGATCGCGGGACTGTCCGAGAATCTGCAGGCCCAGAGCGGCATTGTCCAGGGCGCGGCGCCAGGGCAGCAGCCTGTCGGTTTGGAAGCTTGCGCCAAGCACGCCACGCAGCGCTTCGCCGGAGTTCGCCGGATCATGGCCGCCGACGCGCACGCTGCCGTGGTTGGGCCGCAGCGTTCCCATGATGAGATTCATCACGGTGCTTTTGCCGGCGCCGGTGCGCCCGACCAGTGCGACGATTTCGCCCTGCGCGACCGACAGGCTGAGGCGGTCCACCGCGATCATGTCGGCGAAGCGGACGCTGACATTGGCGAGTTCAATGGCCGCATCTGTCATGATGCCACATCCGCCTCGCTGCGCCAGGACAGGGCGTGGCGCTCGATGAGGCCGATGGCACCCTGGGCGAGCACGTTGAACAGGATCAGCAGGACCGTCCAGGCCAGCACATCCTCCATATGGAACGACGCCTGCGCGACGCCCATTTCCGCGCCCACACCCATTGTTGCGCTGATCATCTCGGCGAACACCAGCATGCGGGTGGCGTAGCCGATGATCGATTTCGTTGTCATCAGCACATAAGCAACGATGTGCGGCAGGATCAGGAAGCGGAGCAGCTGGGCGCGGCGGGGGCGGAAGGTGCCGATCATTTCCATCCAGTCGCGCGGCAGGGCGCGGATGCCGTCATGCACCTGCATGGCGTAGAATGGGACAAGGATCATGCACAGAACGAAGAAGATGCGGTATTCAGGATTGCGGAACCAGAACACCGCGACGAGGATCCAGGAGAGTGCCGGCACGCCGGTGTCGATCACCAGCACCGCGCGCAGATAGGGGCGCAACCGCGGCAGCAGGCTCATCGCCAGGCCCAGCGCGGTGCCGAGGAGCAACGAAACCGACAAAGCGGCGACCAGCCGCAGCAGGCTCACCAGCAATTGCCAGGGCTGCACGGTGAGCGCGCGCCACAGCGCGGCGGCCACAACCAAGGGCGAGGGCAGGATATAGGGCGGCACGACGCGGCTCAGCGCTTCCATCAGCGCGATCAGCAGCAGCACCACCAACACCAGCGCGCCATTGTCACCGAGTCGGAAGCGACGCGACGGTGGCGCGAGTTCGGCGGCGACCGCGTGGCTAGGCGAAGAAGCCGTCACCAATCTCTGCCTCCATCGCGCCATGGCTGTGCATATAGCGCGCGGCCTTGCGCAGGATCGCCTGGCCTGCGGGCTCTGTCATGTCGATGAATTTGAAGACCAGGCGCCCGCTGGAAAAGGCGGTGCGCACGGCTTCGGGCGGCACGCGCATCTTCGGTGCGGCCAGCGCGATCGCGTCCTCGGTATTTGTCATGATACCGGAACAGACATCCGCGAAGGTGGCGGCGAGCTTTGTGCCGATGTCGGGATATTTCTGCAGCGCCTCGCGACGGATGGCGAAGCCGAAATAGGGCAGGTCGTCGCCGGTGAGGGCCTTGTAGGAATCGCCAAGATTGAAGACCGGGTGGAGTGACGGTTTCTGGGCGATGCCGATGCTGACGTCGGGTTCCCAGCTGAGCGCCGCGGGCACGCTGCCGGCGAGTGCGAGGGTGACCGCGGCGGCGGGGCTGGCGGCGTTCTGCAGGGTGATTTCGCGGCCGAAGGCCACCTTGTAGCGATCGGCGATCACCGCGCCTGACATGCGCGTGCTGCCGGCGGCCTGGGTGGCGGCGAGTGTGCGGCCGGCGAGCTGCGCGGCGTCCTTCACTGCGGGGTCGTCAGAGATCACCGAGACCATGGTCGCGGTGCTGATTGTGCACAGCATGCGCAGGGGAATTCCGCGATTCGCCATATCGGAGAACACATCCCAGCTGCCGATCGCGACATCGAGCGAGCCGTTGATGAAGTCGTTGTAGTAGTTGGGCACCGAGGGATAGGCATCGACCATTTCGATCTCGACGCCATGAGCGCGGTCGTAGCGGTGCTTGGCCAACACCTCGCCGCAGATCACGCTGATGCCGGTGCGCAACGTCGCCGATTTCAGCCGCGGCAGGCTTTGGGCGCGTGCGCTGATGATGGCCGGCGTCGTGAGCGCGCCGCCCAGGCCGGCGATGGCGATTGTGACGGCGCGACGGCCGGGGTGGACCATGAGGAAACCTCCTGCGATGTCGGGCTAAGTGACGAACTCGAAGTCGCGCCGCATCTCCAGGGCGGACAGGCGCCATGCGCCCGCGCGGATGAAGCGGATGGTCAGCGACATCAGCAGGAATGGCGCGGTGATGCGGGCCGGTGGTGTGACCGGGGCACCGTTGTCGAAACGATAGGCGACCATCTGGGCGGTGGCGCTGGCCTGTGTGTCGTCGAGCGAATCAAAGATCAGGTTGGTGACGACATGACGGACGAAGAGCGTGGCCGAGCGCTCCTCCATCGCGGTGCGAATGCCTCCGTGGCCCTGCAACAGATGGCCGTGGCGCAACCAGCTGCCGTCGGGTGCGAATTCATTCAGCAGCGCATCGATGTGCCCGCGGTCCAGACAGCGGAACATGCGCAGCAGTGCCTGTTCGCAGTGCCAGGCGGCCTCGGCGCTCATGCCGGTCCCGCGCGCTTGGCGGCCAGGCGTGTGGCCAGACCGTCGGCGGCGGCGACCAGCAGGCCGACCTCGCTGCCCACCACCATCAGTTGCACATCTGCTTCCAGAAAGCGATCGACGAAGGCCTCACCAAGAAGGATGCCGGTTGGCATGCCCGCGCGGCGGGCCATGCGGACGCCGGATTCGACGTCTTCGAGCACGCGCGGATGCGCGGCCTCGCCGAGCAGGCCGATCGAGGCGGCATAGTCATTCGGGCCGAAAAAGATCGCATCGATGCCAGGCACCGCCATGATCTCGGCGAGATTGCGCATGCCCTCTTCGGATTCGATCTGCAGCGTGACGCATATTTCGCCATTGGCGCGGCTGAGATAGGTCTTGTCGCGGCCATAGCGGGTGGCGCGCATGCTGCCGCCGACGCCGCGGATGCCCGCCGGCGGGTAGCGCGTGGCCGCGATTGCCGCGCGCGCCTGGTCGGCAGACTGAATGTTGGGCACCATCAGCGCGTCGGCGCCGATATCCAGATAATGTTTGATTGCCACGGGATCGTTTGCGGGCAGGCGAATGATCGCGGTGGTGGTGCTGGTGGCCAAGGCCGCCAATTGCAGGTGGATCAGCGATGGATTGGTGGGCGCGTGTTCGGCGTCGATCACCACGCAATCGAAGCCGGACCCGGCGATGGCCTCCATGGTCTGGAAGCAGGGCAGGCAGATGAAGGTGCCGAAGACCACCTCGCCCCGTTTCAGTTTTGCTGCGAATTCGCGGCCGCGTTCAGACATGGGGGTTCCCGTTCTTGCTGATGAGCCCGGCAGGATCGCCGAAGCGTGAGCGCATGACATCGGCGAGCGGCACGTCGCGGTGCGCCACCGCGCCACCGCCGCGCACACAGAATGCCTCAGCCGCCTGGGCGGCCGCCGGCTCGTGCCCCGCCGCGAGAGCCTTGGCGGCATCGAGCATCAGACGGCGAAAGCGGACCACGCCGGCGTCGGTCGGGCCAAGATGTTCGCGGGTGCGGTCGGCGATGAAGCCCTGGCTGTCCTGGATCGCCTGGTCCTGCTCGGACACGCCCTTGATGCCGGTGAAGGAGCGACGCTTCTGCTCGTCGCGGTCGAGCAGATAGTCGTTGGCGCGGCGGCGGATGGGGATGTAGTCGGCATCGACATTGGCATAGATGGAGTGGCCAGCCTCGTAGCGGGCGCGCTCGGCAGGGCCGATCGGGCGGGCGGGGTTCCAGCTGGTGCAATAGATCCAGCATGAATCATCGTCGATCGGAACGAAGATCTGGCTGTGATAGGTCTCGCCGGGGAAGGTGCTTGGTACCAGCGCGTGGTTTGGGAAGAGGAACTGGCTGATGCGCCAATAGAGGTCCTCGCCATCGGCGTGTCGTGCGGCCCCCATCACCACGCCGGCGGGATGTTCGACGAAGCTGAATCGGGGCATGCCGTCGTCGCGCATCCAGCGCAGGCGGTTGGAATCGCCGCTGGCCGCGGCTTCGGATTGGCTCATTGTTGCCGCGCTCTGCATATCCTCGCCGACGGACATGTGCAGGAAGCTGAAATGAGCGGTGTCGAGCGCGCCATCGCAGGCCTGGGCCCAGTTGCATTCCTGCAGCTTTTTCGATGCGAATCGGTGGTCGCTGGCCAGCTCAAGCAGTTCCAGCCGCGGCAGAGGCGGCCTGAGGTCCGGCGGGCCGAGATAGGCCCAGATGATCCCGCCGGCCTCCTCGACCGGATAGGCATGCAGCCCAAGCTTTGGCAGCAGGTCGGGGTATTTCTCGTCTTGGGGAAAGGTGGTGGCTTGCAGGCAGCGGCCGCCGACATCGAATTTCCAGCCATGGAAGGCGCAGCGCAGGCCGCCCTCCTCGTTGCGGCCATAGTATAAATTGGCGCCGCGATGCGGGCAGCGTGGGTCGACCAGACCGACGCGGCCGTTTGTATCGCGAAAGGCGAGCAGGTCTTCCCCCAACAGGCGGAGCTTCTTGGGCGGACCATCGGGTTCGGGGAGCTCGCGTGACAGCAGCGCCGGCAGCCAGAAGCGCCGGAACAATGCACCCATTGCGGTGCCGGGGCCGGTTGTGGTCAGCAGATTGTTATCCGCCGCGCTCAACATTCCATTCCTCCCGTGCCGAGGGACGTTGCCCGGACCGGCACTTTTTTATGATCCTGCGCTGGCCTGCACCGCCGGTCAATTGGGCTGGGGAGCTTGACGAGGCAAAGCCGACGCCCGAACCTGCGCTCAATAATAGGGAGGGCGGGCCATATGCCGCAGCCAATGCAGACGCCGGGTGGGGCATCATGAGCGATGTTGTCACCTATGAGCGCGATGGCGATATCGTGTTGATCGGGCTCAACCGGCCGGACAAGCGCAATGCGATGAACGACGCGATGCTGGCCGG
>CAIVDX010000288.1 GCA_903904805.1 uncultured Rhodospirillales bacterium | reverse complement strand
GAGGTCCCTGCACAGCCGCCGAATGATGACTTTTGGAAATACCCGTTATTAGTCGCCCCCGATTTCGCTCCGGGCCGTCTCCCAGCAGGAGGCAGCGGTGGTGTTCCGCAAATCGGTGTGGACGAGTTGCTGTGCTTTCTAATCGGAGACCTGCTTTGAGCGAACTCGACCCGCCTCAGCATCCTCCATTTCGAAGGGTAGATATCAGGCCGCTTGCCTCGCCAAGACTGGAATTTATGTCAGAGGCGGACTTGGCCGATGATGTATCGATTGATGTTCCCTTCGGGGGAGTGTTAACCACATTGCTTGGCCTTAGCGTGATTGTAGTGGGGATAGGCGCGATTGGTGCAACCGGATTTGTCGCGGATCAGTTTGCCCGAGGGCCTATTTTCGGCTGGACCGCTATCGCCGTAGCGGTAATTGGTTTCAGCTTGATCGCAGTTGGCATTAGGCGCGAGATGCGCGGCCTTTTCGCGCTGCATATGGTTGATCAATTACGGGTTGAGTTAGCCAGCGCAGAACCAAAAAGAGTTCGACAGGCGGCCCACAATTGGATCGCGTTGCTTCCGAATGCGCCAAAGATTGACCAAGCAATCGACGTCTTAGAAAGTCCAGAGGCAATTCGGGCGCTATTGAAAGCCAAAATTAGTAGCGATTTGCGGGCCAGTGTTGATCGACTAGGTCATAGCGCGGGGCGGCAGTCGGTTGCGATCTTGGCTGTAATACCATCGGCAGAATTGGACGCCTTAGCGATCGGCTGGCGTGGCATTAGGCTTGTTCGTCAGGTTGCTGAGCTTCACGGGTTGCGGCCGGGAACGTTTGCCACGTTAGCCTTGCTGCGCCGGACTGCGTTGGCGGCTATAAGCGTAGCTGCGGCTGACGTGGTCACAAATGGAGTTATGCAGGCGGTTTCGTCACATCCGCTGGCTCGCACCTTTGCGGGCGATCTCGTAAAAGGTGGGGTTGCGTGGCGGCGTCTGTTAGTCCTGGCCCGCGCTTCGTCGCTGGCCTGTTCGCCGCTCGCGCCGTCGGAATAGTCCAGCTGTTTCGACGGCATTTGCCAGCACCGGTATGTTCGCGCATGTCATCGCCCGCGCCGGAGTCGCGGTTGGGCGGCGATGACCGGCTGCACCGAATGACCGTGCTGGGGATGGCAGAGTGACCGAGATCGCCGACACCGCTTTGGAACGCCGCGCCCGGCAGGTCTGCCAGCTCTGCCTGCTGGTGATCCCGCTGATGCTGATGCATGCGCGCGCGGTCGCCGAGGGCGCGATCGCCATCATCGCGATCACCTTCCTGATCCGCTGCGCGCGCCATGGCGACTGGGGCTGGGTGCGGCGGCCGATCTTCGCGCTGCCGCTGGCGCTGTGGGCTTGGCTGGTGATCTGCTCGGCACTCGGTGCGGCGCCGGCGCATGCGGTGCCGCAGGCGCTGGCCATGCTCCGCTTCTGGGTGTTCGTCGCCGCCCTGTCGCAATGGCTGCTGGCTGACGGGCAGGAGCGGGCGCGGCGCAGTGTGTGGTGGCTGATCGCGGCGAGCGCGGCGTGGATCGCCATCGAGTGCTGGCAGCAATATCTGCTCGGCACCAACCTGCTGGGCTATCCGCGCTGGGGCGACGGCTCGCTGACCGGCCCGTTCTTCGGGCCGCGCGCAGGGCCCGCCTATGTGGTGCTGCTCTATCCCGCGTTGCTGCCGCCGGTGATGGCGCTGCTCGCCCGCCCGGGGATCGGCGCGCGGCTGGCCGGGGCGGCGCTGGCGACCCTCGGGATCCTGACGCTGGTGCTGATCGGCCAGCGGATGCCCGCCCTTCTGGGTCTGCTCGGGCTGCTGGTCAGCGCGTTGCTGCTGCGCCGGCTGCGGCCGGCGGCGATCGCGGTGCTGGTGGTGGCGGCGCTGGCCCTGGCCGCGCTGCCGCTCGTCTCGCCGCCGACCTATCAGAAGCTGGTGGTGCATTTTGTCGAGCAGATGAGCCATTTCTGGCAGTCGCCCTATGGCCAGCTCTACACCCGCGCCGCCGCCATCACGCTGGACCGCCCGCTGCTGGGACATGGCTTTGACGGCTTCCGGATGCTCTGCGACCGGCCCGAATATGCCAACCCGCAGGCGCTGTTCGGGCTGCCGCCGGTGGAGCATGTGCGCGGCGAGGATTGGGGCTGCGCGATCCATCCGCACCAGTTCTGGCTGCAGGCCGGCACCGATGCCGGCATTCCCGGCCTGGTGCTGTTCGCCGCCACCGCGCTGTGCTGGTGGTGGGCGATGGCACGCGGGCTATGGTCCGGCGGCGACGCGCTGCGGGTGGGGCTGTTCGTCGCGGTGTTCGACTGGCTGTGG
>CAIVDX010000287.1 GCA_903904805.1 uncultured Rhodospirillales bacterium | reverse complement strand
CGCCTCGTTCATCGCATCCTTCAGCGTGCCCGCGCCTGAGGTGACCGCGTTGATCTCCGCGCCCAGCAGCTTCATGCGGAACACGTTGGGCTTCTGCCGCTCCACGTCGGTGGTGCCCATGTAGATGGTGCAGGGCAGGCCGAACAGCGCGCAGACGGTGGCGGTGGCCACGCCATGCTGACCGGCGCCGGTCTCGGCGATGATGCGGGTCTTGCCCATGCGGCGGGCGAGCAGGATCTGGCCGATGCAGTTGTTGATCTTGTGCGAGCCGGTGTGATTCAGCTCGTCGCGCTTGAAGAACAGCCGCGCGCCGCCGAGCCGTTCGGTCAGGCGCTGGGCGAACCACATCGGGCTCGGGCGGCCGACATAGTCGCGCAGATAATAATCGATCTCTGCCTGGAAGGTCGGGTCGGCCTTGGCCGCCGCGTAGGCTGCCTCAACCTCGAGGATCAGCGGCATCAAGGTTTCCGCCACAAAACGACCGCCGAAGCCGCCGAAGCGGCCAGCCTCATCCGGCCCTGAGCGCAGGCTGTTGCCGCGCGGATCAATGCTGTTCATGCCGCCCCTTCTAATGCGTTTCGCCGCGAAGGTGAAACCGGCTTGCCCGATAGCCCGCCAGCCGTCAGGGTGCCGCCGCAAAAACGGACATCCCAGCCATGCTCCACGCCCAAGCCACCTCCGGTCTGCGCCAGGCCGTGAGCACCGATGGCACCGGCCAGGCGATCGCCGCCGGCGCGATCTGGCTCGATCTGCTGAACGCCACCGACGCCGAGCGCGCCCTGGTGGCCACCGCCACCGGCTTCGACCTGCCCAGCCGCGGCGACCTGTCGGAGATCGAAAGCTCCTCGCGCATCTACACCGAGGACGGGGTGCTCTACCTCTCCACCCCCCTGCTCACCCGCGGCCCCGAGGGCCCGATCCGCTCGCCGCTCGGCTTCATCGTCTCGCCCAATCACATGGTAACGATCCGCTTTGCCGAGCTCGACATCATCGATCAGGTGGCCGCCCGCTTCGCGATGAAAGACGCCGTGCCAGCCTCCGGCGCGGAAGCCCTGCTGGTGATGCTGGAGGCGCTGATCGACCGCACCGCGGATGCGCTGGAACGCGTGGCCGGCCAGCTCGATACCATTTCGGCCACCCTGTTCCGCACCACGCCCTCGGGCGGCAAGACGCTGCGCGCCAACATGCTGCGCGCATTGCTGACCGAGATCAGCCGCGCCGGCGACGTGATCGGTGGCTACCGTGACTCGCTGCTCGGCCTCTCGCGCATCGCCGCCTATCTCGACACCTCCGGTGGCCCCCTCGTGGCACCCGCGCTGAGCCCGCGCCTGGCCACCGCCCGCGCCGATATCGCCTCGCTGGCGGATTACGAGACGCATCTGCAGGACAAGGCGCAGTTTCTGCTCGATGCCACGCTGGGCTTCATCAATGTGGAGCAGAACGACACCTTCCGGGTGCTGACCGTGGTCTCCGTGGTCGGCATTCCGCCCACCCTGATCGCCAGCATCTACGGGATGAATTTCGAAACGATGCCGGAGCTGAAATGGGTGTGGGGGTATCCGTACGGGCTTGTGATGATCCTGCTGTCGGCGGTGTTGCCGTTGCTTTGGTTTCGCAGGAAGGGGTGGATTTGACGCGACGCCTCACGCCAATCCGGTGCGATGGCGCATGGCCTCCAGCAGCGCCGTGAAGGCCGGCGTGGGCTGGCGGCGGCTGGGATAATAGAGGTGATAACCGGCGTAGGTCGAGCACCAGTCGGCCAGAACGCGCACCAGCCGGCCGTCCTCAAGCTCAGCCTGTACTTGGTCCTCCGGTAGGCAGGCGAGGCCGACCCCCACCACCGCTGCATGCCGACGCAGCGCGAGGTTGTTGAACACCGCTTGGCCTTCCACACGCACTTTTAGCTCGCGCTCACCTTTTCGGAATTCCCACGCGTACAGCCCGCCATAGGTCGGCAGGCGGAGATTGATACAATTATGTGCGGTGAGGTCCTCGGGCGTCCGCGGAGCGGGCCGGCGGGCGAAATAGGCCGGCGCGCCCACGACGGCCATGCGCAGGTCAGGGCCGATCCGCAGCGCGAGCATGTCCTGCGCCACCTGCTCACCCAGCCGAACGCCGGCATCGAAGCGCTCGGCGACGATGTCGGTCAGGCCGTTGTCAACGATCAGCTCCACATGAATGTCGGGATGGTCTGGCAGCAGCCGCGCCATCGCCGGCCAGACGACGGTCTCCGCCGCGTGCTCGCCGGCCGTGATGCGGATCGTGCCCGCGGGCTTGTCGCGCAGGGCGTTCAGCGCGGCGAGTTCAGCGTCGATCCCATCGAAGTGTGGGCCCAACGTACGCAGCAGGCGCTCCCCGGCCTCTGTCGGCGCGACGCTGCGGGTCGTGCGGGTCAACAGCCGGACCCCCAGCCGCGCCTCCAGCCCGCGGATCGTATGGCTCAGCGCGGATTGGGAGACGTCAAGCTGGGCCGCCGCCCGGGTAAAACTGGCGGCGCGCGCGACGGCCAGGAAGGCGCGAATGTCGTTCAAATTGTCCCGTGCCATTGGTGAATTCTATTCATAACCACATGCCATATCCAGCGATTATCTTGTGCAGCGAACAGTCCCAACTTGAAGCTGTGACAAGGAGAGACCCATGGACATCACGCGCAGCGGCTCACAGCCTTCCGCCAAGGGGCCAGCGGAATATTTCACCGGACAGGTTAGGGTAGACGCGCCATTCAGCGGCAGCGGCGGGCTCTCCGGTGCGTTGGTCACGTTTGAGCCCGGTGCCCGAACCGCCTGGCACACCCACCCGCTCGGGCAGACCATCCTGATCGCGTTCGGTCTCGGCCGTGTGCGGCGTGAGGGTGGACCGGTCGAGACTGTGCAACCCGGCGACATCGTGTTTTTCGCGCCAGGTGAACGCCATTGGCATGGCGCCTCGCCGACCTGCGCGATGAGTCACATCGCCATCGCCGAGAAACAGGATGGTGCGGTGGTGACGTGGCTGGAGCATGTCACCGACGATCAATATGAAGGAACCGCCCCTTGAGCACCGAGCCAAGCGTCCCGCAGCGCCTCTATGGCGACATCGCGCCGGGACTCGCCGACCTGACCGACCGCGTGCTGTTCGGCGAGGTCTGGGAGCGCCCAGGCATGTGCAAGCGGGACCGCAGCCTGATCACCGTCGCGTCATTGGTCGCCGGCTATCGGCACAACGAACTGCCCGGGCACGCGCGCCGCGCGCTGGCGAACGGCGTGACCCGCGAGGACCTGGTCGAACTGGCGATCCATCTCGCATTCTACGGCGGCTGGCCGGTGGCGAATTCGGCGGTACCGATCCTGCGCGCCGTGTTCGCCGAAATCGATGGAGCCAGCAAATGACGACCGCCCCAATCTGCAGCAACGGAATCGCCGGCAAGGTGACCATCATCACCGGTGCCAGCAGCGGTCTGGGTGAAGCAACGGCGCGCTTGCTGGCCGCCAACGGTGCCAAATTGGTGCTGGGCGCGCGACGGCTGGATCGGCTGCAGGCCCTCGCGGCAGAGTTGTCGCTTCCCGCCGATGCCGTTGTGCAGACCGATGTCTCGCATGCGGAGCAGGTGCAGGCACTGGTCGACCGCGCGATGCGGCTGCACGCCCGCGTCGATGTGTTGCTGAACAATGCAGGCCTGATGCCGCATTCTCCGCTGGAGCGAGGCAAGATCGCCGACTGGGACCGGATGATCGATGTGAACCTGAAGGGCGTGCTCTACGGCATCGCCGCAGTGCTGCCGCACATGAAAGTGCAGGGCAGTGGACACATCATCAACGTATCCTCGGTCGGCGGCCACAAGGTCCGGCCGGGCAGCGCGGTGTATGCCGCCACCAAGGCCGCAGTGTTGATGCTGTCCGAGGGGCTGCGCCAGGAGGTGAAGCCCTACAACATCCGCACCACCGTGATCTCGCCAGGCGCGGTGGCGACCGAGTTGCCCGAAAGCATCACCGAGGCCGACGTGGCCACCGGTATTCGCAAATTTTACGAGACATACGCGATCCCCGCCGACAGCTTCGCGCGCATGGTGATGTTCGCCATGAGTCAACCGGAGGATGTGGACATCAACGAGATACTGTTCCGCCCCACCGCGCAGGAACTGTGAGGAGTGCCACCATGACTGACGTGATCACCGTTATCGGCGCCGGCTCGATTGGCCAGGCGATCGCCCGGCGGGTGAGTGCGGGCAAGCATATCCTGCTGGCCGATATTCGCCAGGAGAACGCTGAAACGGCAGCGAAAACCCTGCGCGATGCCGGTTTCTCCGTGACAACTGCAGCGGCCGATGTCTCATCCAGAGCGTCGGTGCAGGCGCTCGTCGCGCTGGCCGTGTCACTTGGCGAGGTGCAGGGTGTCATCCACGCGGCGGGTGTCTCGCCATCGCAGGCCTCGCCGGAGACGATCCTAAAGGTCGATCTTTACGGCACCGCACTGGTGCTGGAGGCGTTCGGCGCGGTGATCGCACGCGGCGGATCAGCCATCGTGATCGCCTCGCAGGCCGGCCACCGGCTGGGATCGCTCAGCGCCGAGCAGAACGCCGCACTGGCCACCACGCCGGTGGAGGACCTGCTCGCCCTGCCGATGCTGCAGCCCTCGAAGGTGAAGGATTCCTTGCACGCGTATCAACTCGCCAAACGCGGCAACGCACTCCGCGTGATGGCGGAGGCGGTGCGCTGGGGCAAGCGCGGCGCGCGGGTGAACAGGATCAGCCCCGGCATCATCATCACGCCGCTGGCTAACGACGAGCTGAACGGACCCAGGGGACCAGGCTACCGGCGCATGCTGGAGCTGTGCCCGGCGGGCCGGGCCGGCACGCCGGACGAGGTGGGCACCATCGGCGCGCTGCTGATGGGGCCGGACGGCGCCTTCATCACCGGCAGCGACGTGCTGATGGATGGCGGCGTGACCGCCGCCTATTGGTTCGGCGAACTGGCTCCTGCCTGACGCCTCAGCCGCGAGCGGCGGATATGAAGGCACGGATCAGGGATGGGTCTTTCACGCCGGGGGCGCTTTCGGTCCCGGAGGAGGTGTCCACCGCCTTGGCGCCGCTGATGCGGATCGCCTCGGCGACGTTGCCGGGATTGAGACCGCCGGCCAGCAGCCAGGGCAGGCCGGGCTGCCAGCCTTGCACCACCGTCCAGTCGAAGGAGCGCGCGTTCCCGCCCGGGCGATCCGACCCCGCCGGGGCCTTGCTCTCCACCACCCAGCCGGCCAGGCCATCCCGCGCCACCGGCAGGTCCGCCGCCGAGGCCACCGAGGCGGCATGCCAGACCGGCACGCCAAACCTGGCGCCCAGCTCCACCGCCCGCTCCGGCGCCGTGTAGAGCTGCAATACATCCAGGCTCAGCGCGTCAAGTGCCGCGGCGACCGCGTCATCGGTGGGCTCGACGAACAGCCCCACCCGGCCAGGGCCGCCCCGATGCCGGGCGGACAATCGCGCCGCGACAGACGGCGTGACCGCCCTGGGCGATTTCGCGAAAAACACGAAACCCACCCAATCGGCACCGGCATCGACCGCGGTGTCGAAGGCGATGGGATCATTGATCCCGCACAATTTCACCCGCATGAGGCTCAGTCCGTCAGCCTGGCGAGCGTGCTGGGCACCGGGGCCATCCTGGCGCGCAGATCATCCATCTGCGCCTTGGTGTGTTTCAGCTGCGACTCCGCGCGGCTCGCCCGGCGGCGATGGCCCAGCGAGCCGACCCAGGTCAGCGTGGCCCCCAGCAGGAACGACGCCGCCATGCCGCCCAAAATCGCCACCGAGACCGGCACTTCGATCATCAGATCGGTCGGCCACAGGCCAAGCTCCACCGGCGCGCGATTGCTCAGCGCGAAGGAGATCAGCAGCAGGACAACCGGCAGGGCGAGGATCAGACGCAGCATGTCAAAGCCATACGGCAGTGCGCCCCGGTTTGCCAGCCAGACCGCGCATCACTTCAGGCTGGGATCCGGCTCGCGGCTCGCCGGCTTGAGCCCGATATGGTTGGGATAGCGATCGCCGCTGAAGCCCTCGGTGTTGCTGTCCAGCGTCTCGGGCATCATCGTCGCGCTCCACGCCGCCCATTGCGCCTTGAGCCGGGTGAAGGTCTCCGGCTGGCGCGCCTTCAGATCGGCGCGCTCCATCGGGTCGGCGACCACATTGAACAGGAACTCGTTGTCGAGCAGCTTCACATATTTCAGGTCGCCGTCGCGCACGGCGTGTTGGTAATAGGCCTTGTAGCGCCAATAGAATGTCCGCGGCACCGGCATCGCCCCGGCGGTGAGCGCGGGCAGCAGATTGATGCCGTCGGGCGGCGAGGCCGGGTCGGGCGCGGTGCCTGCCGCGGCCAGCAGCGTGGGCATCCAGTCGAAATTCATCGTCACCTGCGCGCAGGTGGAACCCGCCTTGATGTGGCCGGGCCAGGCGATCATCGCCGGCACCCGCAGGCCGCCTTCCAGCAACTCGGTCTTGTTGCCGGTGAATGGCCAGGTGTCGCCATAGCGCTCGGCGCCGTTGTCGGAGGTGAACACCACGATGGTGTTGTTCGCCACACCGGCACGCTCCAGCGCCGCCAGCACACGGCCGACCTGCTGGTCGAGCGCGGTGATCATCCGCCGATAGGTCGCCTGATCGCCACCGTCGAAATGGAACAGG